>JANORY010000414.1:0-1510 GCA_031415535.1 Burkholderiales bacterium
GCGGGGCCTTTGTTTTTCGGCTCACTGATTTCGGTTGAGTGATTTTTCGATCTTTGATGACAGACTCCTCGAAACGACGCCTGGCCATCGCGCTGCTGTTCATTACGCCGGCGTTCTGGGCAGTCAACTATTTGGTCGCGCGGGCCGCTGCTGGCGAGATCGCTGCGCACGCGCTGGCCTTCGGGCGCTGGAGTATTGCGCTGGTCATTATGTTGCCCTTGTGCTGGCGACCGATTGTGGCGCAGCGCCGTGAAATCGCCGCACATTGGCTGCGATTCTTAGTGCTCGGTGCCCTCGGTATGTGGGTTTGCGGCGCCTTCGTTTATATCGGTGGGCAAACCAGCCCGGCCGTCAACATCTCGCTCATTTATGCCGTCACGCCGGTGCTGATCGCGATCGGATCGATCGGCTGGTTCGGTGAACGCATGAGCCGCGGCCAGATCCTGGGCGCGGCACTCGCCCTGAGTGGCGTATTAACCATTGTGCTGAAAGGACACCCGGAGGTACTGCGCACCTTGCGCTTCACACAGGGCGATTTCTGGGTCGCTACGGCCGCCTTGGCCTGGACGTTTTATTCGCTGCTATTGCGCCGCTGGCAGAGTTCTCTCGACTCGTTTTCGCGGCTGACGGTGATCGCCGGCTTCGGTTGTATTCTGCTCGCCCCGTTATCACTGCTGGAAGCCTACCTAGCCAGCCCGACCCACTGGTCATTCTCGAATCTTTTGCTGATTATCGCTGCCGCCATTTTTCCAGGGGTAGGTGCCTATCAGGCCTACTCGTACGTGCAGAGCCAGCTCGGCGCGGCGCGTGCCGGTCTGGTGCTGTATCTGGGCCCGCCGTATGCGGCGCTCAGTGCCTGGCTGGTCCTCGGCGAACAATTGGATTGGTACCATTTCCTCGGTGCCATGTTGATTCTGCCCGGTATATTCTTCGCGACTCGAAAAACCAATAGCCTGTCGGACTCCTAGTTTCCTCCTGGTAACCCGGTTGAGGCCTGAACCCGCCAGACGAATTGACTATGCCCTCAGTTTGCCCTCAGTTTGCCCTCAGTTGATCGCGTCAATAATGTCCCTGAGCAGTTCCGCATGGCGCAGCGCCGGACCGTTTAGCGTCATGCCGAGTCGTACCACGACCAGTTCATGCGATGGGATGATGCTGATTCGTTGGCCGGCATGGCCAGTTGCCTGATACAGATCAGCAGGTACCGTGCGCTCAAGCTTCTCGGCAGGTTCATGCAGCCACCAGTGCGCGCCGTAATCGCGATTCGCTGGCGACGGCTTGATCGAAAATGCCACCCAACCGTCGGGTAGCAGCCGCTGCTGATTCCAGACACCGTCCTGCCCGTACAACAATCCGAAGCGGGCCCAGTCGCGTGCACTGGCATAAAGATACGACGAGCCCACATAGGTGCCGCCCGCATCGGTTTCGAACAGCGCAGTGCTCATGCCGATCGGCTTGAATAACAATCGATCCGGTGCCGATTCGTAGGCGCTGGCCAGGCGCTCGCGCT
>JANORY010000415.1:0-1339 GCA_031415535.1 Burkholderiales bacterium
GTACGTTGTCATTCAGCCCAACGTTTGAGGCCAGCCCAGAGCTGCTGTTTTTTGGCGACATCATTTTCGATGACCGACAGTTTTTCGGCAAACAAAAACCGGCAGCCATAAAACGTGAACGGCTCATTCATTTTCACGGCAATTCCGAGGCCCAAACGGGCAGGCGCGAGGCCAAAAAGCAGGCATTTTTCGACTCCTTTTTTTCGCAAAAGCTGGATGAAACTGCCCGTTTCGGTCGCGCCAAACGAGGCAAAAAGGGCATCTTTCGAAAGGTCAATCTGAACGGCGGACAGGATTTTTTTCAGAAAAAATTGCCGGGCTGCTTCGTCGGTTTCCTGTTGGATGCCAACGAAAATCAGCTTTTCGTTGGAGCCGCTGCAACTGGCAAAAAAGTTTTCGGGGGCAGCGGCCACGAGGGTCATTTCAGGAGAAAAAAAATTGGTTTTGTGCATCGTAAATGGGGACTTGCATTGATTGTTGAAAAAGGTTGATTGCCAAACATCATTTTGAAAACAGGGTACATTTCACCTGGCATTCCAAATCATCGTCGGAATGCGATGCCTGCCGGAAAATATGATTTCAAAATATGTCTGTGGCCTGGTTTGAATTTCGCGTGAAAATAACAAACCTTTGCAGCAGGTTTCGGTCCCTTTCCTCACCCACTTAAATTTTGAACGATGCACTATCAAATCGCCGTTGAACCTTCCAGAAATTCCAGGTTGCACGAAGTTGATTTTGACCATATTCCGTTCGGAAAAGTTTTTTCGGACCACATGTTTGTCGCCGATTTTGATGGCGAAAAATGGACGGATTTGCGCATCGTGCCTTACGGCGACATGAAAGTTTCGCCGAGCAACCTGGCTCTTCATTATGGTCAGTCGATTTTCGAGGGCATGAAAGCGACGAAAATCAACGGAGTGCCGCAGCTTTTGCGCCCCGAAATGCACGCCGAACGCATCAACAAATCGGCCCGCCGGATGTGTATGCCCGAACTGCCTGCCGACCTTTTTGTCCAGGCCCTCGAAATGTTGGTTGACCTCGACCGCGATTTCATCCCCGCAAAAGAGGACAGTGCGCTTTATATCCGCCCGTTCATGTTTGCGACGGATGAATTTTTTGGCGTGCACGTCTCCAAAAATTACCGGTTCGTAATTTTCACCGGCCCCGTCGGCCCGTTTTACCCGAAGCCGGTGAAGCTCATCACCGAAGAAAAATATGCCCGCGCCGCTTACGGCGGTGTCGGCGAGGCCAAAGCCGCCGGCAATTATGGCGCGGCGATGCTGCCGACCAAAATTGCTCAGCAAAAAGGCTACGACAACGTGATGTGGCTCGATGACCG
>JANORY010000416.1:0-4216 GCA_031415535.1 Burkholderiales bacterium
CTGGGTTTAGCTTCCGGCATGATCGCATTTTTGCCCGCCCCCGCCGGCTTGGGCACTTCCCTGGCGGATCGGTCATTACTGCAGGCGGCGGCGCTGCGCCATGTCCGGCTCGGAATCGCCCGGCAGTGGATCCAGCTTTCCCGTCTGTCGCCGACTCCGGCGGCGTTTGCAGATTGGTCTGAACCGGCGCGCGACGACAATGGCTTGCGGATTGCGGGTCCACCGGTGATTCCCAATGACAATTTGATGCACCGCCGCTGGTCCCAGCAGGGCTCGGTCGGCGCAAGCGCGAACGGCGGGATCGCGGCGATCGGTGCCAGTTCTGGCCTGACCCTGAGTGACGCCAACCTGCTCAAGTTGGAACTGCGCTACGGCGTTCGATTGATCGTGCCGTTTGTGGGGCCGGTGCTGGCGTGGATCATGCGTCAATGGGATGCCTGTGATGCGCCCGGCACGCGTCTATTGGGTCTGTTACGCCTGGACGGGTTACAAGCCGGCGGGCCTGGTTGGCGTTGTTCGTTTTATGGTGGGCTCGATGAGCAAGGGCTTGCCCAGCCGCGCTGGCCGTTGCGCCTTTCGGCGGTGATTCGGATGCAGAGCCCCGTTCTCGCCGACTAATCAGCAATAACTTAAACGGGCATTCAGGAACTGGTCAACAGCCGCTGTCCCAGACCCAGATCTTGCGCCAACGGCATAGCACTAGCGGCGGCGGATCGGGCATTGTCGAAGATGTCATCGGCAAAGGTATTGTCTATTCGACCCCATCGAAAATCAGTCAGCAATCGGTTGATTCGCGCGTGGGTCTTGTTCAGATTCAGAGCGTGCAGCAGTCGATCGTACAACGGCGCACTTTGTGCCTTGGGTTGCTCCGGGTCAATTTCCCACAAATGGCAGTAGTACACCGCCGGCGCGCCTTCATGGTGATTTAAACGCTGCAGCGCCCAGTGCGAGAACCGATACGGGTAGAGCCTGAACAAACCGCCGCCGGGTCCGGGCAGTGAATGGCCAAGAATCCGAATCGAGCTGACCGGTATCTCAACCACCGATGGCTGGATGCGGTACGGGAATCGCGGTGAATTGGGTATGCCGAAAGCACCATACCGTACCGGGTAGACGCTCGAGCTGTAGCGATACCCGCATTCACCGATGATCGCATGCGCCCAAGGCGTTGCCAGTCCCAAGGAAAAGCCTGGTGCCCGATAGCCGATGATCGCCTGGCCGGTCAATTCCTCGAGCACGGCCTTAGAGCAGATCAAATCATCGCGGAACTGCGCAGCGCTTTGCTGGTTGGCGCGGATTCGCCCGTAGCCGTGGCTGGCGATCTCATGGCCAGCTTCAGCGATCCGTCGTACCAAGGCTGGGTGACGATCGGCGATCCAACCGAGCACAAAAAATGTCGCACTCACTCGATGTTCCGCCAAAGAATCGAGCAGGCGATTCAGGTTGATCTCGACCCGGCTCGACAAAACGTCCCACTGCTGCCGCGGAATTGATTTGGCGAAGGCCTCGACCTGAAACCAATCTTCCACGTCAACTGTGAAGGCGTTTTGGAGGGCGGGCAGGGCGGGCTGGGCGGTCATTGAGGAAGAGCGGTCATGGAGGAAGAGATAGTTACCGCTCAAAGCGTCGGTTCAGTTCAGCCTGCCACCAATCCGGATAGAGGCCAAGCCAACCGAACCAGTGGATAGTCTAGCCAGCGTTGGGTTTCATCAAAAGGGTTGTCGGACCAGTTCTCTTGCCACTCAAAATATTGGACGGCGGTGCGGCGCTTGCGTCGAACGGATGCCGATCGAGCGGATACTGGTTGCGGATCCGCTGCACGTAGGCCATCGTCTCGGCGTACGGCGGAATGCCTCGAAATCGATCTACCGCGCCCTCGCCGGCGTTATAGGCGGCGACCGCCAGCCAGACATCGCCGCGGTAATACGACAACAGCCAACGCAGGTAGCTCATGCCACCGCGAAGATTCTCGGCCGGATCGAGCATATCCTTGACCGCAAATCGTTCCGCTGTGTCAGGAATTAACTGCATCAAACCCTGCGCATTCTTGACCGAACGCGCCAACGGATCGAAACCCGACTCGGTACCAATCAGCGCCAGGACCAGCCGTGGATCGAGTTTTATCTGCTTCGATAGTTTGACTACCATCTCGACAATCTTGCGCCGTTCGATGGTCGGCAGGGTCGCTTTGAATTGCGCCGGATCTTCGACCGTTGGCGTTTGCGCCAAGGTGACTACCTTGGCCGGTGGCGGTGCATCTTCTGGCAAGGCATCGCCACCCAGGCACGGCGGCATTCGTCGCGGATGCCCGTGGTAAAGCTGCGAAAGTTGTTCGCCCATTTCGCTGCCGAGACTGGCGGCACGCCGAAACAGCGAATACGCCACGGCTTCGCTGCGCGGCACCCCTTGGCCGTTGGCGTACATCCAGCCCAAGCGGATGAAGGCGTCCGGAATTTCTAACTTGGCCGCCTCGCAGTACAAGTTTTGTGCGCGGTTCAGATCCGGCAAAACACCTTCACCGTGCTCATAGCGAACACCGGCTTCCAATTGCAGCCGGGCCCGTTCGGCGCGTGCGTCGGACACGACGGTGGTGGGCAATGAATTCGCCAGCGCTTCGCCGCGACCGGGTAACGAGACGGGTGCAGCCGGCGCCGCATAAGGCAGGGCCGGTTGGGCGCTGGTGGGAGCCGGCGCGCCCAGTGGAACACCTTTGGAAACGGCTTGCTCGGGTACCCGTACCTGGGCATGAGCGCCGTGCGGCGCAAATGCCGCGAGCAGTGAAAAACTAACCGAAAAAACCCGCGCGGCAAGCGATCGCGCGTTTGATCGCGCGTTTGATCGGCGATCAGTACGGGAATCCGGGCGGGTAAGTTTCATGGGCGCGATTGTAGGGGAGTCAGTAAGCTCGTGCAGCAGATTTGCAACATTATGGAAAGCGCGGCCAAATATTGGCAAACGCCGCCAGGAATTAAAAGGGCGCAGCCGGAAATTCCGGCCGTCCAGGAATGGCAAACGCTGTCGGTCAGCGTAGGCCGAAGCGGTTCAGCAGATCGTAAAGGGTCGGTCGGCTGACCCCGAGAAGTTGCGCAGCACGCGCTATATTGTCGTCAACACGCGCCATCACCTTCAAAACAGCTTGCTTCTCGGCTTCATCACGTATTCTGCGCAAATTCAGGCTCTGCACTGTCTCTGGTGCGCTCAGACCCAAATCGGCGGCGGTAATGGCGCGACCCTCGGCCATGATGACCGCTCGCTTGATGCGATTCTCAAGCTCGCGAATATTGCCTGGCCAGGAATGCGCTTCGATCGCGTTCAAGGATTCTTCGGACAGACGCATCCGTTCGCGCGCATAGTGGGTCGAAAGCCGCTTCATGAAACTGTGCGCCAGCAAGGTCGCATCGCCCGCCCGGTCGCGCAGTGACGGCAAAAATAGCGTCATCTCGGCCAGTTTGTAGTAAAGGTCTTCGCGCAACGAGCCAGCGCGCACCATCATGTGAAGATTCTTGCTGGTCGACATGACAATGTGGCGTTGATCGGCCTGCTCCAGGACTGCCAATTGCATCTTCGGCGTCAGGTCGGCAACTTCGTCCAGGAACAGGGTGCCGCCCGGCGGAAAGGTATCGGTCAGCGCTGCGCAATGAACCGATGCAAAACCGCTATCGCGACGCGACGACAAATTATGCAGGGTGCGGGCAAACAGCTCCTTGCCGGTGCCGCTTTCGCCAGTCAGCGTGACCAGTCGAGCCAGCGGTGCCAGGCGTTCGAGCTGGCGGCACAGTTTCAGCATCTCCGGATCGCGGGTCACGATATCGCCCAATACCGATGCCGGGCGAACTTGCGTGGTTTGATTGCTGTCGACCTCGAGCTCGTAGAACTTGACGGCGCGCTCGACGATGACCTGCAGATCGTTCTCGACCACCGGCTTCTCAAAGAAGTCATGTGCACCCAGCCCGATGGCCTTGGCAGCACGGCCGCGATCGTTCGCTTCAGTCATCACGATGACCTTGCTGACCGGCGACGCCGTCATGACTTGTTCAATGGCCGTGAAACCGGCGACGGTTGCCTCGGTTGAGCCGACCGGGCCCAAGTCCAGCAACACCACAGCGGTGGCTTGCCGCTTGATCATGCCCAACAAGTGATGGGCATCTTCGGCAAACCCAATGCTGTATTTGCTAAGAATAGCGTGGTAGTGCTTCTGAGTGCTGAAGTCGTTTTC
>JANORY010000417.1:0-7751 GCA_031415535.1 Burkholderiales bacterium
GAATGGCAGGTGGTCGATATCGTTCACACCTCGCGAAAAATCCCCAAAGAGTCGTAACGCGATGTGAAAGCTTGCCAGAAGCAGCGTCTCTGATTACTCTTCGCCAATAGCGCGCGCGACCGATTTCCTCATCAATCAGAAATAGTTGAAGGCTGCTACTTGAGTTAAGGGTCGACTAACCACGCGACATTCCGGCGGGCCGCGATTTCAGCATCTTCGAGCGACTCGAATCGAGCGCCTTCCCCAATTGAAATTGCGAACCAGGCACCCTGATCTTCAACGTCATGGCGAAATTCCTTGAATCCCCACGTGCCGTCCCGGCGCACAAAGATATCCACACAACGATCGACCGTGATGTTGTGGATGCTCTTTATCACTTTGGGATTGGCGTCACTCATGACCCTCTTCAAATGTACCTGCCTGACTGCCCACCAAGATCGAACAGCGTCGCACCCGGCGTTGCGTCCACCGGCAAATCTTCAATAAGTCTCGAGATGCAACCTGCCTTCACGCTTCATTGATTCAGCCAACGGAAGCCATGGCAGACCCCCATCCTGCGCAATATCGCGCAGCGCCAGCAACACACCCTCCTCCATACTCTTTAAGCCACACACGTAGATGCAGGTGTCGCTGTCCTCAAGCAATTCGACCAGATCAACCGCCCGCTCGCGCAGCAGGTCCTGCACATAACGCTTCGGCTGGCCAACCGCCCGCGAGAACGCCAGATTGATGTCGATGAAGTCTTTCGGCAGCTTCTGCAGTGGTCCGAAGTACGGTAACTCCTGTTGCGTCCTTGCGCCGAAAAAAAGTAGCAGTTTGCCGCCCTCGAACTTGCCGCTCTGTCGCATGCGCCGCCGCCATTCGGTCATGGCGCGCATCGGTGCGCTGCCGGTACCGGTACAGATCATGATGATGTTCGAGCGCGGGTGATTGGGCATCAGGAATGATGCGCCGAACGGCCCGATCACTTGAACGTTATCGCCCACTGCCAGATCGCACAGGTAGTTTGAGGCCACGCCCCGCACCGCTTTACCACTGTGATCTGTGGTCACCCGCTTGACGGTCAACGCAAGGTTGTTGTAACCCGGCCGCTCGCCATTGCGCGGGCTCGACACAGAGTACTGTCGCGCCACGTGCGCTCGACCCTTGGCGTCGACGCCCGGTGCGATGATGCCGATCGACTGTCCCTCGAGCACCGGGAACGGCAGGTTGGCGAAATCCAGAACAATGTGATGCGTTTCGTTTTCGAAGCCGCTCTGCGTGCAATTCAGATTGCCGACGACGCTGGCGAGCATTGGCGACTTCGGTCCGTACAAATTGGTGTAGGCATGCGCCGCCGACCAGGGGGGCAGCGTAGCGCCGACGCTGGCAGCATTCAAAGGGTGTTCGCCCGCCAGTGCGCCCGTTATTGCGCCCGCCATTTCGCCGGATTGTTGGCTCGGCTGTTGTGCTGCAATTTCGGCGGGAGACTGCTCGGCCAAACCTGCTTCGGACGCCGGCGTCAGCGCAGCAAGCAATTCCCGATTCAATTCAGCCGACAGCTCGGCGGGTAACTCGTCCCAACTAAATTGATCTTCGATCGAGTAGGCACGGCTCACAACGACCGTTCGCCAATTATCAATTGAACCGGTCGGACAGGGCGAAATGCAGGCCATGCAGCCGTTGCAGATATCGGCCCTGACCACATAGTTGCGATCGTCATGCGTGATCGCACCAATCGGGCAGATGGCCTCACAAGTGTTGCAGCGAATGCAAATCTCCGGGTCGATCAAATGCTGCTTGATCAGGCCCGGCATGGCACCGCCTGCGAGCCCGCCTGCGACTCCGCCTGCGACTCCGCTTGCGGCGAGGTTTGCAGAACTGTTTGCGACGTCAATAGCCACTGGCGCGACTCCCTCGCAATATCAGTTAAACCGCACGTAGTCGAACTCGACCGCCTGACGGTTGATGCCCATCATCGGCGGCGCGATCCAACCCGCGAACTTGCCGGGTTCAACGACATGGCCCATTAGCGAGGCGACAAAACCGCGATCATCCGAGGTCGGCAACCACTGGTCCTTGCTCGCGTCCCATTCCAGTTGAGTCAGCGGGCGACCGTCCGGAGCGATCTTGACGCCGGCCAGGGCACCGATCTGTCGATTGAACGCCTTGTGCGGCACCTGCAAACGGAACGCAATACCGGCCTTGTCGAGCACCCGGTTCCAGCGCCCTACTCCAGCAATCGAGTCCTTGATGTAATCGTCGCGCAGCACTTCGTTCAATGCATTGAGCATCGGCACTTCCTTGTCGACCAAATGCCCGTTGACGACTTCGAGCACCCGATAACTCTGCCCCTTCAGGATATGGTCGTCGCCACGCTTGGTTTCATCGAAGCGGCCTTTTAATCCGGAGCTATAGAAGATCGCTGCATTGCTTGACTGATCAGCACCAAACAGATCGATGGTGACGCTGTAGTGGAAATTCAAATAGCGCTGAATGGTCGGCAGATCGATCGCGCCGGCGGCGCGCACTTTGGCTGGCTCATCGCTCTTGATGTCGTGCATGACTTGGGCCGTGCGTTGCAGCACGCGCGAGATACCGGACTCCCCAACGAACATATGATGCGCTTCTTCGGTCAGCATAAACCGCGTGGTGCGAGCCAGCGGATCGAAGCTGCTCTCGGCGAGTGCTGCGAGTTGGAACTTACCATCGCGATCGGTGAAGTAGGTGAACATGAAAAAGCTCAGCCAGTCCGGTGTCTTTTCATTGAAAGCCCCCAGGATGCGCGGATTGTTTTCATCACCGGAGCGGCGCTGCAACAATGCTTCGGCCTCCTCGCGACCGTCGCGTCCGAAGTGGCGTTGCAACAGGTAGACCATGGCCCACAGATGGCGACCTTCTTCAACGTTGATCTGGAACAAATTACGCAGGTCGTACATGGACGGAGCGGTCAGCCCGAGGTGGCGCTGCTGTTCGACCGATGCCGGTTCGGTGTCGCCCTGGGTCACAATGATTCGACGCAGATTGGCGCGATGTTCACCGGGGACCTCATTCCAGACCTTCTCGCCCAAATGATCGCCGAAATGAATCTTGCGCTCGGCGTCGCTCGGGTTCATGAAAATGCCCCAGCGATAGTCGCGCATCTTCACATGGCCGAACTGCGCCCAGCCTTGCGGGTCAACGCTGACGGCGGTACGAAGGTAAACGTCGTAGTCGGTCGAGCCTTCCGGACCGACCTCATCCCACCACTTGATGAAATTCGGCTGCCACTGCTCGAGCGCGCGCTGCAGCGTCCGATCTTCGCTGAGATTCACGTTGTTCGGGATTTTTTCGCTGTAATTGATTCCGGTCATGCGGTACTTTCCAGGCGCTACCACTGAGCGCATTAAAAATCAGTTTTGATAAGTTCAGTTTTTGATAAGTTCAATCGTTGATCTATTCAGACGTTGATAAATTCAGACGTTGATCAGACTCGATTCAGATCGAACGAGGCTTTATTGCCCGAGCCATACACTTTCAGAGCGCCTTTTTCGCCGACCGCATTCGGCCGGTTGAAAATCCAGTTCTGCCAGGCCGTCAGCCGACCAAAAATTCGGGTCAACATATTTTCCTTGCTGGCAAACCGAAGATTGGCCTCAAGGCCGGTCAGTGAATCGGGCGACATGCTGGCGCGCTGTTCGAGCGCAATCCGGATTTCATCCGCCCAATCAATATCATCGAGCGCGGCGGTGACCAGGCCAAGCTTCATCGCAGCATCGGCGTCGAGCGGCTTGCCGATCGCGCCGCGCACCGCCTCAAGGGGTGCCAGCTCTTCGTAAAAGCGCCGCGCCAAACGCGACTGATCATTGACCATCGGATAAAAACCGAGATTCATTTCGTTGAGCGTCAGCACTGGCGCACGATCGGACTCGTCCGGCAGCGACAACATGTAGGTGCGGTCGGCGCAGAATGCGAGTTCAGCCAAGGTGCCGGCAAAACAGGACCCGGGTTCAACCAGGGCGAACAGCGAGCGCGATGAGACATCGAGGCGCGCCAGCGTTCGGCGCAAAAGACCGATGGTCTCGCGAACCAGCCAATGATCACGTAGCTCGAGCATCAGGGTGTCGAGCGCCAACACCGCCGCCGCATCGCCTTCGGTTTTCAATATCCAGGTGCCGAGTTCGAGTTCATTGGTGCGCATGCAAAGAATCGCATCATCGAGCTCGCGTGCCATCGCAATTGGCCACCAACTGGCGCCCGCCGCCTCGATGCCGGCCAGGTCGCTCGGCTGCACGCCGCTCGGTGCCTTGACCGTAAACGTCGCACTGCGCTTGTTACGGTCGAGCGTCACGTTGACATGTTGATAGTCGAGGCCATTGCCGTCCTCGCTACGTTGCACCGGTGCCAGCAACACCGGCTTGCCGTTGGCCGGCCGATGACTGCCCGCCGCCAGCGCCGCAGCACGTGCTTTGATGTGCGCTGCAAATTGTGCCGGCTTGACCGCCGCATCAACCAGCCGCCATTCGACGGCGCGCTCGCCGCGTACGCCTTCGACGCTGGTGCAAAAAATATCGGCCAGATCATGTCGGACATGGCGCTTGTCGGTCACGCGCGTCAATCCACCGGTACCGGGCAAGACGCCGAGCAGTGGCACCTCCGGCAGGGACACAGAAGAAGAACGATCATCGATCAGGACGATTTCATCACAGGCCAAGGCGAGTTCATAACCGCCGCCGGCGCAAGCGCCATTGACCGCAGCCAGAAACTTCAGGCCGGAATGCTTTGAGGAGTCTTCGATGCCGTTGCGGGTTTCATTCGTGAACTTGCAAAAGTTGACCTTCCAAGCGTGAGTCGAGAGGCCGAGCATGAATATATTGGCGCCCGAGCAGAACACCCGATCCTTCAGACTGGTGACCACCACGGTACGGACTGCTGGATGCTCAAACCGGATTCTGTTCAGCGCGTCATGCAGTTCGACATCTACGCCCAGGTCGTAGCTGTTCAGCTTGAGTTTGTAGCCGGGTAAGATGCCCTGGTCCTCGGAGATATCAATCGACAACGTAGCAAGTTCGCCATCGACCTGGAGTTTCCAATGCCGATATTGTTCGGGAGTGGTCCGGTAGTCGACCCGTAACGTTGTCTCTAAAACGTTCATACTGACTCCTCTTTGGTAGTTCAAGCATTATTATGCAGAAATAAAACTTAGTCAATAGATTATGCAAAATACTGCATATCTTGTTTCTGCGCTCATTTGGCGCTCGTCTGTCGCTCAATAGCGCCCTCAAATCGGCAACTGCAGAGCAGCCCGCACTCGTGATCGGATCTGCTGAAAACTGTCTGCCAAGGCTTGCCGGCTGGTGTCGATCGTCAGATCGGCCTTCGAATAAAACGCCGATCGGCCGGACAGGATGCGACGCAAATCCTCCATCGCCTCCGCGCTGGCAGCCATCGGCCGCAGGTCGCCCTGTTGGGTGACGCGACTCAAATGCTCCTCGGGCGACGCCTGGATCCAGACGCTCAGGCAACGCGTCAACAGCAAATTCAGACTGGCCACGTCCGCGACCAACCCGCCCGGCGTCGCAAGCACCGCCTGCGGGAAGTTCTGCAGCGTCTCCTCAAGTGCGCGACGTTCATAACGGCGATAGGCGGCACTGCCGTACAGATCGTGGATCTCTCGTATCGTGCAGCCGGCGACCTTTTCAATCTCGCGCGACAGCTCAAGAAACGGCACTCCGAGGTCATCGGCCAACAAGGCACCCAAGGTCGATTTGCCGGCACCGCGCAGCCCGATCAGCGCGACACATTGACTGCGGACCTTCGGTGGACTTTGGCCCAGCGTCTGGGCGATCGCCAGCCGGGCGCGCTGCAGTTCTTCATCCGAGCGGCCGGCCAGCAGCTCGCGAATCATCAACCACTCGGGCGATCGCGTCGTCACATCGCCCAGCAGCTCGGCCAGCGAACAGTTCAAGGCCTGGGCAACTTGCTGCAAGATCAGGATCGACGCATTGCCGGTGCCGTACTCCAGATTGGCAAAATGCCGCTCGGATACCTCGGCGGTCTGCGCGGCAGCCTTGCGGGTCAATCCTCGACGCGCCCGCAACATGCGCACCCGTTCACCCAGGGCCGCCAACAAGGGCTCGCGGATCGGATCGTCGTCTGCCGACGGCAGTGTGGCTGCGCTACCGTCGAATTGGTCATTCGACATAAAAATTGCCCTCACTTGGTTCATGCATTATAGTGCGTCCCTGAAACCCTGTCATCCCGATAATAATTACGGAGACTCGCATGACCGTTACTCAGATCGCTGCACCGGGTGCCCTGTTCAATTTCGCCGAACACCTGATGCAAGTGAATGCTGCTCGATTGACGAAGACCGCGTTTATTGACGATGACGGCCAACTCAAGTACGGCGAGCTTTTCGATCGCGTCCGCGCGCTCGCACAGGCACTCCAGCACAGCGGCATCAAGCGCGAAGAACGGGTGCTTTTGCTGATGAGCGATCAGCGTGATTGGCCGGTCTGTTTCCTGGCTTGCCTGTACGCGGGCATCGTGCCGGTTGCCGTCAATACCTTGATGACGGCCAATGACTATGCGTACATGTTGCAACACAGCCGCGCTCAAGCCGCTCTGGTATCAGCCGCCTTGTTGCCAACCCTGCGGGCGGCAATGGCACAGGGCGATCACGAACTGAGCTGCGTCATCGTTTCGCAGGGCGCAATCGGGTCACCCGAAGCGCCGCTGCCGGCGACGTCACCAGCGCCTTCGGTCAGAACCGTCGGTCTGGAGGCGATGATTGCCTCGGCCAGAACCACCGCAAATCCTGGCGACGACAACAGCGGGCAGTCCGCTTCACGCCCAGCGTCAACTGCGGCCGACGACCCAGCCTTCTGGCTCTATTCCTCCGGCTCGACCGGCCGACCAAAGGGTACGGTCCACACCCAGGCCAATCTGTACTGGACGGCCGAGCTGTATGGCAAGGCGGTGCTCGGGCTTACCAGTGACGACGTCTGTTTTTCAGCCGCCAAGCTATTTTTTGCCTATGGTTTGGGCAACGGCCTGAGCTTTCCCTTGTCGGTCGGGGCCACCGTTATTTTGATGCCGGAACGGCCGACGCCGTCCGCCGTGTTCAAGCGCTGGATCGAGCACAGGCCGACGGTTTTTTTTGGCGCACCGACCGGTTTTGCCGGCATGCTGGCAGCGCCGGACTTGCCAGCGAAGCATCAGGTGGCACTGCGCATGTGTTCGTCGGCAGGTGAAGCCTTGCCGGCCGATCTTGGCAAGCGATTCAGTGCCCAGTTTGCTTGCGAGATCATCGACGGCATCGGCTCGACCGAAATGCTGCATGTCTTTTTGTCGAACCATCCCGGCGACGTGCGCTACGGCACGACCGGCAAACCGGTGGCCGGTTATGAACTGGAGTTGCGAGGCGATCAGGGCCAGGTGGTGGCCGACGGCGAGATTGGTGATCTATATATCAAGGGACCCAGCGCCGCGCTCCTGTATTGGGGCAATCGCGAGAAGACGCGTGAAACCTTTCAAGGTGCCTGGACCAAGAGTGGCGACAAATACGTGCGTGATAGCGACGGCTACTACACTTATTCGGGGCGCAGCGATGACATGCTCAAGGTCAGCGGTATCTACGTGTCACCGTTCGAAGTTGAAGCCACCTTGATGCAACATCCGGCCGTACTTGAAGCCGCTGTCGTCGGCAAAGAAGACGTCGACGGACTGACCAAAACCAAGGCATTTGTAGTACTCAAGACCGGGCACAGTACCGATGAAATAGCTTTGAA
>JANORY010000418.1:0-10310 GCA_031415535.1 Burkholderiales bacterium
GACCGCCGGTGTCTGAGCCGGGAACAATTAGCCGACGTTGAGAACGTCTTCAATCTGCGCCCAATGGCCGGCGTTTGCAAGGTCAATGGCCTGGCGATTACCTCAAAGAAAATCAGTTATCGTGCTGATTGTCCGAATACCCTGGTGCAGGTCGCAGGGGTTGTCAATACCGATGCCTATTCCGTGCTTCGCACACAGCGGGCAAAACAGGCCAAGGGTTCAGAGGTACTGACCAGATTCGAGGGCAAGTTTGCGGGTGCTTGCCGATAACAAGCTGAAAAACCTCTGACTATTTGTTAGCCTTCGATCAAAAAGTCTTGACTATTTGTTCAATAGTGAAAAAATAGTCAGATGGAGAATCGCTACCTTTTTGATCAGATACTTGAGGACTTGCCCAACAAGATGCTGATCTTGACCGGGCCGAGGCAGGTCGGCAAGAGCACGCTTGCGAGGCGGATTGCGCAATCCTTCGGAACTTCGCAAGTTTTGAACTGGGATGTTCCGACCGACCGCGCGCTCATCTTGAATAGCGCATGGAAGCCAGAGCGTGGGCTTTTGGTGCTCGACGAAATTCACAAGATGAAGGGCTGGAAGGCCTTCCTGAAAGGTGCCTGGGATGGTCGTGCGCCAGGGCAGAGTTTATTGATTACCGGTAGCGCGCGAATGGAAACCTTTCGGCAAGGCGGTGAGTCCCTGGCAGGACGTTATTTCGCGCTGCGATTACACCCACTATCAGTACGTGAACTGGTCAGCTTGCATGGTTATGACGCGTCGGCCGCACTTGAGCGATTGCTTGAGCGCGGCGGATTTCCAGAGCCCTGTTTCGCAAATTCGAGTCGCGTGGCGGACCGCTGGCGTCAACAATACGCGTCTGACTTGATTCGCGAGGATGTCCTGGAAACTTCCCGCATCCATGAAATCAAATCGCTGCAACTATTCGTTGAACTATTGCGCGAGCGCGTCGGTTCACCCATCAAGCTCAGCAACCTGGCGCAGATGCTGCACATCGCGCCAGCTACCGCGACACGCTATCTCGCGCTTCTTGAGGCCTTATATGTTGTGTTTCGGGTTACGCCTTGGCATCGCGATATCAGTCGCGCGCTTTTGAAAGAACCGAAAATTTACTTCTATGACACCGGCATGGTGATCGGTGATTCGGGCGCGAAGCTTGAAAATTTGGTCGCTGGAAGTCTGCACAAACATGTGCAATACCTTCACGACGTCGAGGCGCAGGCGGTCGAGCTTCACACCATCCGGGATAAGGAAGGCCACGAGATCGACTTCGTGCTGAGCCAGAAGAAGGGTGCAAAAAAAGCGCTGACTCATCTCATCGAGGTTAAAACCAGCCAGTCAACACCGAGTGCTTACCTGCATCGCATGAGCCAAAGTTTCCCGGATGCATTGGCGGTTCAGATCGTGTCGGAACTCAGGCAAGAGGCGCAACATGGCCTCGTGGCCGTGCGAGCAGCGGCACCATGGCTGGCTGAATTATCGGCGTGAGCCTCTGCCCAGCTAGCGTTCGAGTGACTAAAGTTCGAGTGACTGCAGTTCGAGTGACTGAAGTATGAGTGACTGAAGCACGATCCGCTAGATCATCCGCTTGGCCACTTCATCCAGCATGACCTCGGTTGCGCCACCGCCGATCGACTGAATACGGGCGTCGCGTGACATGCGCTCGATGGCGCATTCGCGCATGTAACCCATGCCGCCGTGAAACTGCACGCAGTCGTACATAACTTCATTGACCAAAGTGCCGGCCAGTGCTTTGATCATCGACACTTCTTTGGTCACCGTCTGGCCCTGTGCATCGCGCCAGGCGGTTTGGTAGATCAGTGCCTGTGTCGCGGCCACTTGTGAGGCGCGGTGGGCCAGCCGCTGCCGGATGGTTTGTTTGTCCCAGAGTCGGCCGCCAAAGGCCTTGCGCTGACTGACCCATTCGAGGGTCAGCTCAAGGGCGCGCGCTGCTTCACCCATCGCTTGTGCGCCGAGCACGATGCGCTCGTTCTGCAGATTCTTCATGAGGGCGTAGAAGCCCTTGTTCTCTTCGCCGAGCAAGTTGTTTGCCGGACTCCGGCAGTTCTCGAACAGCAATTCGGCCGTGTCGCTGCACAACCAGCCGTGCTTGCGCAAGGGCCGTGCTACGGTGAAGCCTGGCGTACCTTTTTCGACAATGAACATCGACATGCGTCGGTCGCGCGGGTTACCGACCGAACCCGTGCCCAGGCCGCCGCTCTTGCCGCTACTCGTGCTGTGATCGGACGATCCGGTTTTTGCGGCGACAAAAAACACATCCCCATGTACGCCGTTGGTGATGTACATCTTCGCGCCATTAAGCACCCAATGGTCACCGTCTCGGACAGCGGTGCTGCGCATACCGGCGAGATCCGATCCGGCATCGGATTCGGTCATGGCGATTGCAGCAATTTTTTTTCCAGCGATCAGGTCAGGCATGTAGCGGCGCAACTGTTCGGGCGTGCCGGCGTGATTCAAATGCGGGCTGGCCATATCGGTGTGGACCAGCACGGTCACGGCGAAGCCGCCAAAGCTCGAGCGGCCGAGTTCTTCGGCCAGAACGACAGTCGACAGGGTGTCGAGCTCGCTGCCACCGTAGTCTGAAGAATAGCGAATGCCGAATAGTCCGAGTTCACCCATTTTGCGCAGCACTTCGCGGGGCACCTTACCCTCTTGCTCCCACTGTTCGGCGACCGGCAATACTTCGGCCGCAATGAAGCGGCGAATGGTATCGCGCAGTTGTTCGTGTTCGGCGTTAAAGAAGGGATCGGCTTGCATGAGTGGGGTCCGGCAGGTGTGGATCGTTGCGATAGCGGCGCGCTGGCGTAATGATACGTGCGTAACGCTCAAAGGTCAGATACGAAGTGGCCCAGTCGAGCATCACCAGAAATCGATTGCGAAAACCGATCAGAAAAAAGATGTGGATGAACAGCCAGAACATCCAGGCCAAAAATCCCGAGAATTTAAACCTGCCGATTTCGACCACGGCCGCATGGCGCCCGATGGTGGCGAGTGAACCGTAGTCGACATAGCGAAAATCGCTGCGCGCCTTGCCCGCGAGGCTGGCCAGCACGTTAGCAGCGGCATGTCGACCCATCTGTTTGGCGGCCGGCGCCACGCCGGGGATGGGCGTGCCGTGCGAAGGTACCTGAGCCATGTCACCAATCGCAAAGACTTCCGGATGGCTTGCCAGGGACAAATGCCCGGTAACCGCCACCCGAGCGCTGCGATCGAGCGCTTCGCCAAGCAGGGCGGTCAACGGACTGGCGCGCACGCCGGCGGCCCAGAGTATGGTTTGGCACTCGAGCCGCTCACGACTGCCATCGGCGGCCTGCAGCTCAAGTCCGTGCGCATCGATGACCGCCACTTTTTTCGAGCGCATGACCCGAACTCCGAGTCGTTCGAGCTGCGCGGTTGCGCTGGCGGCCGACTGCTCGCTGAATGCGCCGAGGATTCGGGCGGCCCCTTCGATCAACACGATGCGCGCGCTGGCCGGGTCGATACGGCGGAATTCACTCTTTAAGGTATGTCGTGCAATTTCGACCAAGGTGCCGGCCAGTTCAACGCCGGTCGGGCCGCCGCCAATGACGGCAAAGGTCAACAAGGACTCGCGACGCGACGGCTCGGCGTCGAGTTCAGCCAGCTCAAAGGCTTCGACCATCCGCCGACGAATTTCGAAGGCGTCATCGAGTGTCTTCAGGCCAGGCGCAAACGCCTCCCAATGGGCATTACCAAAGTAACTGGTTTGGGCACCGGCCGAAATAATTAGAAAGTCGTACACATGAACCTGATCCGCACAATGAACCTCGCGCCGTGTGAGATCAATGCCGGTCACTTCGGTCATCAACACGGTGACATCGGATCGGTCGCGAAGTATGTGGCGAATCGGTGAGGCGATGGCGGGTGCCGACAAACCGGCGGTAGCAACCTGGTAGAGCAGCGGCTGAAAGACATGATGATTAGCGCGATCAATCAGCGTGATGTTCAGTGGCTTGCCGCCCGGAGTTTTGCCCGAAAGTGCCCGTGCGGCCGCGAGCCCGCCAAAGCCGCCGCCAATGATGACAACTCGTGCGGTCAGGCCGCCTCTCCAAGGTAGGCCGCGCGCACTCGCGGGTCGCTGAGCATTTGTTTGGCTTCGCCGCTCATGGTGATGAGGCCCGAATCCATGACATAAGCGCGGTTCGCTGCCTCCAGTGCCAGGCGGGCGTTTTGTTCGACCAGCAAGATGGTGGTGCCTTGCGCAGAGACATTACGAATCACTTCGAAGATCTTTTGCACCATGATCGGTGACAGGCCCATCGACGGTTCATCGAGCAACAAGAGTTTTGGCTGCGACATCAGCGCCCGTGCCATCGCGAGCATCTGTTGTTCGCCGCCCGACATGGTGCCCGCGAGCTGATCGGCGCGTTCCTGAAGGCGCGGAAAAATTCCGAACATGCGGTTGATATCGGCGCGAATCGCGGCGTTATCATTGCGCGTGTAAGCGCCCATCTGCAGGTTCTCGGTGATGGTCATGCGCGCGAATACGCCGCGCCCCTCGGGTACCATTGCGAGACCTTGCCCGACCAGCTTGTAGGAGCCAGTGCCACGAATCGATGTTCCGAGGTAGCTGACATCGCCGCCTGCCCAACTCAGCGAGCCGGTGATGGCCTTCAGGCTGGAGGTCTTGCCGGCACCGTTGGCACCGATCAAGGCGACTAGTTCACCCGGCATGACTTCTAGATCAATACCCTTGACCGCCTGAATACCGCCGTAGGAAACTTTCAGTCCGGAAACTTTCAGAATCGGCGCAAGCGTCGCTGAGGACGCTGGCGTCATGATGGCTTCAGGCATCGGCCGCTCCGAGATAGGCTTCGATCACGGCCGCATTGCGCTGTACGTCTGCCGGTAAGCCTTGTGCAATTACTTTGCCGTAGTCCAGTACGGTGACCTGATCGCACAGACCCATGACCAGTTTGACATCATGTTCGATCAGCAAAATGGTTTTGCCGTCCTGGCGAATCGACACCAGCAAATCGCGCAGACCCATTTTTTCGGTGGCGTTCATGCCGGCGGCGGGTTCATCGAGCGCCAGCAGTTTCGGGTCGGTGGCCAGTGCCCGTGCAATTTCAAGTCGGCGCTGATCGCCGTAGGACAGCGTGCGGGCCCGGTAATTGGCAAAACGCGCCACCCCGACATAGTCCAGCAACTGTTGGGCGCGGCTACGGATTTCAGCTTCCTCGCGGCGTTTGGCGCTGGTGTTCAGGACGGCACCAAAAATGCCGCTGTGCGTACGCACGTGACGCCCGACCATGACATTTTCGAGCGCGGTCATGTCACCAAACAAGCGAATATTCTGGAAGGTTCGAGCAATACCCGCCTGCGCCACTTTGTGCACGGCACTGGGTTCGTATTTTTTTCCAGCCAGCATGAACTCGCCCGAATCCGGTTCGTAGAGGCCGGTAATCACATTAAAAAACGTCGTCTTGCCGGCGCCGTTCGGTCCGATCAGGCCGTAAATTTGTCCACCCGGAATTTCGAGGCCGACATCGGCGAGGGCCTGTAAACCGCCAAAGCGCTTGTTGACGCCGCGCACCGACAATATGCTTGCGCCGGCAGCCATCGCAGGGTCACCAGCCATCGCTGCGCCGGCGGCCATCGCAGGGCTGCTCATGATTTAAGTCCGCTCGCCGGTTGCTCAGCGCCATGTTTGGGCGATGGCCACAGGCCCTCCGGTCGATACAGCATGATCACCACCATGGCCAGGCCGAACAGCAACATGCGCAAGGCCTCCGGCGCAATCAGTTCTTCGCCGAACACGGCTTCTTGCATGGGCTTGGCAATAAAGCGCAAGGTCTCGGGAATCGCATAGAGCAACACCGCACCGAGGATGACACCCGGAATATGACCCATGCCGCCGAGTACGACCATCGCGACGATGACGATGGATTCCATCAAGGTGAAGCTCTCGGGTGACACGAAGCCTTGGAAGGCCGCGAACATGGCGCCCGATACGCCGCCAAAGGAGGCGCCCATCGCGAACGCCAGCAACTTGACATTGCGGGTGTTGATACCCATCGCCTTGGCGGCAATTTCGTCTTCGCGAATTGCCATCCAGGCGCGGCCAATGCGCGAGTCCTGCAGCCGAACGCTGACCACAATGATGATCAAGGTCAGGGCCAGAAACAGATAATAATAAAGGTGCAGTGGATGGATCAGAATGCCGAACAGCTCGTACTTCTCGCCGAACGAATAGCCCATTACCGAGGCTGGATCAATCTTGGTAATACCCTGCGGTCCGTTGGTAATGTTCACCGGCGCATTCAGATTGTTCATGAAGATCCGAATGATTTCGCCGAAGCCGAGGGTGACGATTGCCAGGTAGTCGCCGCGCAGCCGCAAGGTCGGTGCGCCGAGTACCGCGCCGAATAACGCCGCCACCGCGGCTGCCAGTGGAATCATCAACCACAATGGCGTGTGAACGCCGCCCGGAAACATCTCGCGAATCCATTCGAAATTCTCGTACAGATGCGGCGACGACAGAATAGCGTACAGGTAGGCGCCGACCGCGTAAAACGCGACGTAGCCGAGATCGAGCAGGCCAGCGTAGCCCACCACAATATTCAGCCCGAGCGCCAGCATGATGTAGAGCAGCGCAAAATCCAGGATTCGTACCCAGGAGTTGCCGGCGACCCCGACCACAAAGGGCAGCACCAGCAGCAATACGGTAATCGCGGCGAGTGCCAGATAACTGGCTTGTGGGTTGTTTTTGAAGCGCGGGAAAAGTGTTTGCATGGCGGCGGGTTCCCCTGTGCTCAAGCGCGATCAGCGACGCGTTCACCCATGATGCCGGAGGGTCGGAACACGAGCACGATGATCAACACCACAAACGCAAAGATGTCCTGGTAATGACTGCCCAGAAATCCGCCGGTTAAGTCGCCAATATAACCAGCCCCCAGACTTTCAATAATACCGAGCAGCAGGCCACCGATCATGGCACCGGCCAGGTTGCCGATGCCACCGAGCACCGCCGCAGTGAAGGCCTTCAAGCCCGGGATGAATCCCATCATGAACGAAGCCTGGTTATAGTTCAGGGCGACCAGCACACCGGCGACGGCAGCCAGCGCCGCACCAATCGCGAAGGTGGCTGCGATCACTTGGTTCGAATTCACGCCCATCAGCCCGGCGATGCGCGGGTTCTCGGCGGTGGCACGCATTGCTCGGCCGAGCCGAGTCTTGTTCACCAGCAACATCAGCCCGATCATCATTAGCGCGGCGACCACCAGGATCAATAACTGCTTCGGGGCCAGCACTACTTCACCCATCAGAATCGGCGTGGTCGGCAAGAGGTCGGGGAAGGCGCGTGGATTCGGCTTCCAGATCATCATCGCCACCGTTTGAATCAGGATCGATACGCCGATCGCGGTGATCAGCGGTGCCAGGCGCGGTGCGTTGCGCAGCGGCCGGTAGGCGACCCGTTCAACCAGCAGGGCCAGTCCGATGCACACCGGTATGGAAAGCAGCACCACCAGGACCAGCACCAGCGGCCCTGGAAGGCCCTGCGCGAGCAATATCGGGGCCAGGGTGGCAGCAAACATTGCGCCGATCATCAGAACGTCACCATGGGCAAAATTGATGAGCTGCAAGATGCCATAAACCATGGTGTAACCCAAGGCAACCAGGGCGTAGACGCTTCCCAATACCAGGCCATTCAGGATCTGCTGCAGCAGAATCTGGAAATCAAATTCCATCGCGCTGGTCTCCCCGTTTTTTTTGATGATTTTGCGCGATTCTACGGCCAGAAGAAATGCGAGCAGCGCAATTGTGAGCAAAAAAAAGCCCCGGATGAACCGGGGCAAACCAGCCAGGGAGGAAACTTTTGGCTGGAGAGGAGGCCTGCGAAGCGATGCGTGGAGGAGCACCGCCCATCGCCTCAATGTACCGATCCGGGCTGGGCTTGGCTCGTACCTGCGGACTGATGGTGTCCGCACACAGATGAGCGGGTGTTGCGTTTGCGCAACGAAGTGGCTAGGCGAGTTCGCCCGATTTTGGTGCGCACCAATGCAAACGGGGCGCCAAGCGCCCCGTTGCGAATCTGAAGTCTGGATCGATTTAATTTTGTGACAGCACCCATTTGACCAGCGTTGCCGCTTCGTCGGCACTGACCTGCGGGTTGGGCGGCATCGGAATCTGTCCCCAGGCACCCACTCCGCCTTCGCGAACTTTTTTGGTCATTTTGGCTAACGCGTCTTTATCGCTAGCGTATTTGGCGGCGACGTCTTTGTACGACGGTCCGATCAGTTTTTTGTCCACGGCATGACAAGCTGCGCAATTTTTGGCTTTCGCCAGATCGGCGTTGGCCAGGGCGGCGCTGGATGACAGGGTCAACAGACCGGCTGTCAGGATGCTCGGAAGCACTGCATTTAGGACACGGCTCACATTCCACTCCTGGGCAAAAGAAACAAGATTCAATGTTACGGAAATAACGGCGTGACCGCACTGCCGTTGACACGCTGGAAGGCTCCAACCGGCGAATCGTGTTGGGCATTGCCGACACTGTGCTCCAAACTGCTCAGCTTTACGGCATTTTTCCGAGGTTCGCTATGTTCGTCTTATGGATCGGGGTAATCGGTGTCCTGCTGAAATGGTTCGAGGTGGGTCCATTTGCCGAATTGGACTGGATGTATGTGCTGGCCCCCCTGGCGGTGGCCTTTCTCTGGTTCGAAGTGTTCGAAAAAATGTTCGGTCAGGACAAACGCAAGAGCGACGATATTGATTCCGAGAAGCGCCGCAAGGAACGAATCAAGGAGCAGTTCGAAACCAAGAGTCCGAAAGCGAAGCGGGTTTAGCCGACCGCCTGCACCTCGCGGGTGGGCGCGAACACAACCTGCGGATAACGCTCCTGCGCGAGCCGCAGATTAACCATATTGGGTGCCAGGTAGACATACGCGCCGGAGCTGTCGATCGCCACATTGATCGGATCTTTTGCGACCAAGCGTTTGACTTCGTCGACATTACCGGTTAGCCACCGGGCGGTACTGACCGCACACGGCTCGAACTGCGCATCGACCGCGTACTCATGTTCGAGTCGATGTGCGACGACGTCGAATTGCAGCACACCGACCGCACCCAGAATGACGTCATTGGAGACCAGCGGCCGAAATACCTGAGTGGCACCTTCTTCGGCGAGTTGATCGAGGCCCTTGTGCAACTGCTTCGACTTCAGCGGATTACGCAGGCGCGCCGAACGAAACAACTCTGGTGCGAACGAAGGAATGCCGGTAAAGGTCAGGTCCTCGCCCTCGGTAAACGCGTCGCCCAGGTGAATCGTGCCATGGTTCGGCACACCGATGATGTCGCCCGCGAAGGCTTCATCGGTGGTGTTGCGGTCCTGCGCCATAAAGGTAATTGCGTTGTTGATTGCAATGCTCTTGCCGCTGGGGACATGCTTGAGTTTCATGCCGCGTATGAAGTGCCCGGAGCAAACTCGCACGAAGGCAATCCGGTCGCGGTGTTTCGGATCCATGTTGGCCTGGATCTTGAACACAAAGCCTGAGAACTTTGACTCACCGGCTTCGACGATCCGGCTTTCGGTGGCGCGACTTTGCGGCGGCGGTGCGAGATCGGACAGGGCGTCGAGCAGCAGGGACACGCCGAAGTTGTTGACTGCCGAGCCGAAAAAAACCGGGCACAGTTTGCCGTGCAAGTAGTCGTCGAGCTCAAACTCGTTGGATGCGCCGCGCACCAACTCGATTTCGGTGCGCAGCTCGGCCGCCTGGTAGTCGAGCAAGGTATCGAGTTCGGGATTATCAATGCCTTGAATCACGGCACCGAGTGCCCGGTCGGCCTTCGGATCAAACAAATAGACCCGGTCGCTTTGCACATGGTAGACACCCCGAAAGCGCTTGCCCATGCCGATTGGCCAGGTGATCGGCGCACAGCGAATGTTGAGCACACTTTCGATCTCGTCGAGCAACTCGATCGGCGAGCGGCCTTCGCGATCGAGCTTGTTGATGAAGGTAATGATCGGCGTGTCGCGCAAGCGGCAGACATTGAGCAGCTTGATGGTCTGAGCCTCGACGCCATTGACCGAGTCGATCACCATGACGGCGGCGTCGACCGCAGTTAAGGTGCGATAGGTATCTTCCGAGAAGTCAGCATGGCCAGGCGTATCGAGCAGATTCATCACGCAGTCGTGGTACGGAAACTGCATGACCGACGACGTGACCGAGATGCCCCGTTGTTTCTCCAACTCCATCCAGTCCGACACCGCATGGCGTGAGGCCTTGCGGGCTCGCACCTCACCGGCCACTTGAATG
>JANORY010000419.1:0-3932 GCA_031415535.1 Burkholderiales bacterium
CGCAGCAGCGCGGCAGCGAGTTCGGGACGGGTACTCAATACAACCATTGGTAAGACAGCCCGACCTCGCGCAAACCGCGGCTGTTGCCGGGCGTTGCACTGACTGCGTTTAAGAACAGCGACAGCCGATCGGTACCGATCACTGAGGTCGACAGGCCGCTGCGCAAACTGAAGCCCAGACCGGTCAGTGAATTGTGGCGCAGCCCGATTTCACCGTACGGACGCAGCGCCTTCGAATAACTCGAGCGTGCCGATTCACCGTACGAGGCATTGACGCTGAACTCGCTGGAGGCGCGCGGTATGAAGGTGTCGATGGCACTGGCAGCGCTGGTCGGTGCCACCTGACGAACGATCGGATCAGCATTGGCCGCGTCGTGTTTTGAGAAGCTTGAGTTCGAGTAGCCGGCGCGCACGGTAATGTCCGGGTACTCGGTGCGCAGCCGATGTCCGGCCTCGACGCTCAGGGTTCGCCCCGATCCCAAGGCCGTACCGGTCTGCGACAGCAATCGGCTCAAATGCATAAAACCGACCAGATACTCGCGCTGGCCCATTTGATAGTTGGCCCGTGTTTCAACGAAGTCCTTCATGCCGCCGACCCGCAGGGCCGGTGTCTCCAGCGCTGGCTGGCGCAGTCCGACCGAACTCAGCGTCTGCAGACGCACATCAAAACTCTGTTGCCAATCAAGCCGAAAGTTGTTGAAGTCAGCGACCGCAAATCGGCGTGTCAGACTGGTTTGCCACCAGCCGTGGTCGCGCTGGCCGCGCGCGTTCAGACCGAAGGTTCGATCGTTGTTCGGTACATAGGCCAGCAAGTTCGCATCGGTGGTGCGCAAGGAGGTGGACTCGGCAATCGCGGTCATGGTGATCGACCAGGGCATGCGCCAACTGCCATCCAGACTCCAGCTCGAAAAATCAAGACCACCTTGGTAACCACTCGCATAACGCGCCTTGACATTCGGTGCATCCGGCAGCAGCGTGTCGATCAATTTTTGATGCGCTTCATGGCTAAACGGCCGTGACTCCAGCGTTTCGAAGGCCAGGCTTTGCGCGGCCGCCAGACGCTGGGTTTGCTGCATCGCGGTTACCGCTTCGATTTTCGGCAGCCAGTCGGGCAATTCATCGAGCAAGCGACTCAGTTTGCCCTGGTCCTTGTGGGACAGTGCCAACGATAGCTCGGCCCAGGCCGGCCGCGATAACTCGTCAGCGTAGCGCGACAGCAGCCAGGCCCGTGCGGTATCAAAATTCTCGGTCGACAAAAAATACGAAAGCGCCAACTCTTTGGCGGCGGCATCGCTAGGTTGAATGTCGACCGCAGACTCGGTGTCAACTGCGGTTTCGGCGAGTTTGGCCTCGGACAGCAGGTTGCCGCGATTCAACAAGGGGCGCAGCACGGCCAGCAATTCACGGCCGTCTTGAATCTTGCTGACAACCGGCAGTTGCTCGAGCGATTCACCGGCTGCCAGACCACTGGTTTTCGGCAGTCGCAGGGCCGACGGCTCTATTTGTGCGCGCATACGGCGGCGCGCACCCGTGCCCAGATCACGGTCGTTGATCAAAGACTGCAACATGGCTTTGGCCGGATCGCCCGGCGCAAATTGCATGGCCAGTGCGACTACGCGATCGCGAATCTCCGGTTGGGTCGCAAGCTTTGTGGCACCACTGCGGCGCAATTCGGTCCAGGCGCGCCGACGCAGGCTCCAGGCCGCATCCGGCAGACCGTTTTCGGCCAACACGTCGGCATAGGCCAGCCACCACAAATAATCCGGACGATCGCGTGCTTGGCGCCGAAAATAGGGCAGTGCCCGGTTTGGCTCATTCAGACTCATATAGGCGGCGCCGAACGGCCCCCAAAGTGCCGCTTCTTGTTCGGCCGACGCGCTCCAGGCGCTTAGCACCGCCCGCAAGCCGCGCGCATCCTTTTGGCCGAGCAGCAGCCAGATCATCGAGCTCTTTGCGTCGACCGAAGCCGGATCGAGTGCCAGCAGGGTTTCGAGATCCTTGCGGGCCAGATCAAATTGGCGGGTGCTTTGATAAAACTGCGACCGCAGCCGGATCAGCGTCGGATTCTTCTCGAAGTGACGTCGTTCCTCCGGCGTAAATCGTTTAAGGAGGGCCTGCAGCGCTGTGAAATCACCCAGATCGGTGTACAGCGAAACCAGCCGCTCCAGTTGCGCGGGTTTGCCGAATCTGCGATAGCTAAATTCAGTGACCAATGCGGCAGCGACGGTCGAATAGGAATCCAGATACGCCGTGACATTGTCCAGCAGTTCCTCGCTGAGCAATTCGCGCACCATCAATTGCTGGTAGGCCAGCCAAGCTTCGTTGTCCAATTGTTGGCGCCGGGCCAGTTCGGCGTACAGGCTCCAGTAGCCGATGGCTTTTTCACGTTCAGCGGTGAAAACGGTCAGCGGGGTCGCGGCATCACTGGCGGTCTTCAGGGCTGCGAAGGCCTCGGTAAAATTTTTACGCCGAAACAAACTGGTGGCAATGCGGACCGCATTGGCCGGCTGCGGCCCATCCAGTTTTTGCAGTTCGCCCAAGGTGCTGAGCAGCAGATCTTCATCGCCGAGCCGCTCGGCCAGCTTCAGCAATGTGTCAATCAGCCCGCGTCTGATGGCGGGGTCGGTCTGGCTTTGTAAGCGCTGCTCCAGCCAGGCCCGTGCCTCCAGGGGGCGGCCCAAGGTTTCGAGGGAGCTGACCACCTGTTCGTCCAGCTTCAGTTCACCCGGCTTGGCCTGGGCATCGAGCTTGTGCAGGGTCAGCAGCACTTCAAAATCAGATAACGCGGTGGCGAGCCGTCGCACTTGAACCCAGGCTTCGCTATCGCGGCCTTGTTCGGCCAGATACAGCCAGTTGAGGAGCGCAATTTTTGGCTTCTGCGTCCATTCGGAGATCTGCGCCAGGCGTTTGCGCCATTCCAGATTGGCGGGCACCTGACGCACTGCCGAATCGGCGACCTTGAATGCGTCGGCCTGATTCGAGTTGGCGAGAAATACTTCGTAGGCGAGGGTATAGGCTGAATCTTCGAATGGCAAACGCGGCACGGCACCGGCGCTGTTGCGATCTAGCGACGGTGCCTGCTGATCGGGCGCGGCCGGCGGGGCCAGGCCGCGCTCATTTTCGATAGGATTCGCCTGGATCGGCTTAGCCTGGACCGGTTTGGTCTGCGTCGGGTTGGCCTGCGATGGGTTGTACTGAACGCTGATCAACAAGTTCGTATCGACGACGCTTAAGGCGAGCTTCGGTGGTGCGCGCTGATCTGGCAGAAAGTCGCTGTCGCGCCACAGGCTGAATCGAAGCAGCTCATGCGCATAACGGTCAGCGCGGGGCAGTTGTCCGACCGAAAGCGCTTGGCGAATCATGAATTCGTAGAAGACCTTGTCGGCCAGCACTTCTTTTTGTTTGCCGTCGGCGAGATCGAGAAATTCAGCGGTGCGGTTCAGGCCCTGCATCGCGCGGCCGATGCGAATCAACAGGTCGCGTTTTTCGAGTCGGCTGCTCGCTTGCGCAAACACCGCCCAATAAACGCTGAGCGATAACTCCGATTCGCCCCAACCGACCGCCAATTCGGCCACCCGAATCAGCCAGGCCGACATGCCAGGCTCAATGCCTCGGCCGAGGATTCGCCGTAACACCAGAGCGGCCAGACGCGGGTTATCGAGCGCCTCGGCACGCACCAGCAATTCGCGCAATTCGCTGATGCTATTGCTGCTGGCAGCCAGTTTCGCCAGCTCTTCGGCAATCTGCGCGATCAAGGCGCGCCGCTCGATCGAGTCCTCCGGCAATGAATAGGCCTTGCGCTCGAGGACCAGCAAACGCAGCCGATCGGCCTCGCGCCGAATTTCGCTGCCGGCTTCTTTTGGCAGGCGACGCAAGGCGCCCAAGGCCTCATCAAAGTTGCCCAGCAGCAGGTTATGGCGGGCCAGCGTCAGG
>JANORY010000420.1:0-3395 GCA_031415535.1 Burkholderiales bacterium
GGTCAAGGTGACGGGTGCCAGGTCCTTGAGCGGATCAAAACTCAGTTTTGAATAGAGACTTCGATTCATGACCAGCGTGTTGACCGTGACAAGTAGCGTCTGCCCGTTGGCTGCAGCGCGGACCACCGCCTCGGTACCCAGGTTACCGGACGCACCGGGCCGATTCTCGACCACCACCGGGCGACCCAAACGTTCGGCGAGCCTGGGTCCCAAGGTGCGCGCGATCAAGTCAATGCCAGTGCCCGGCGTGAATGGAACGACCAAGCGCAGCGGCGCGGTCGAGGGCGACGTTTGAGCCAGCAGGCTGGCTGGCGCCGCGAGACTCCATGCGCCCGCCAGCAAGGACACATTGCAAACCAGGCCGCGAAGCAAGGCACGGCGCTGGCGCATCCGGCCTGGTAGATCCATTAAGCCCATTAAACCCGCACACCCAAGCGCTGCTGCGCCGCGCCGTACTCACGCGTAATTCGATCAACCAATTCACCAGCACTCAGCACCGACTTCACCGAACCAATCCCCTGACCACAACCCCAAATGTCTTTCCAGGCTTTTTTGTCCATGTTGCCACCGGACTGAAAATTCATCTTCGACGGATCCGATACCGGCAGGTTATCCGGATCCAGACCGGCGTTGCGAATCGACGGTTTCAGGTAGTTGCCATGCACGCCAGTGAACAGATTCGAATAGACAATGTCGTCGGCGTTATGGTCGACCAGACACTGCTTGTGCTCGGGCTTGGCATTGGCCTCGGTGGTCGCAATGAAGGCCGAACCGATGTAGCCGAAGTCGGCACCCATGGCCAGTGACGCCAATACCGCCTGACCATTGGCAATTGAACCGGACAGCGCCAACGGACCGTCGAACCACTCGCGGATTTCCTGGACCAGTGCAAACGGTGACAGCGTGCCGGCATGACCGCCCGCACCGGCGGCCACGGCAATAATGCCGTCAGCACCTTTTTCAATCGCCTTCTTCGCGTAAAAGTTGTTGATGATGTCATGCATCACCAGACCGCCATACGAATGAATCGCGTCGTTGACGTCAACCCGTGCGCCCAGCGACGTAATCACCAAAGGCACCTTGTACTTGACCGTCATCTCGATGTCGTACATCAGCCGGTCATTCGACTTGTGAACAATCTGGTTGGCAGCAAACGGTGCCGCCTTTTTGCCGGTTTTGGCCTCCCATTCTCCCAGCTCACCAATGATGCGTTTGAACCAATCTTCAAGCACCGGCCCGGGGCGCGCATTGAGGGTTGGAAACGAACCGATGACCCCGGCCTTGCATTGCGCAATGACCAGATCCGGATTCGAAATGATGAACAGCGGCGAAGCAATCACCGGTACGCGCAAATCGGCGAGCAGGCGCGAGGTGGCAGGATGCATGAACAACTCTCTCTTGGTTAAAAGGTAACCGGCAGAGTTTATCGTTTTAGCTGTTTGGGTACCGGTAGGGCGGTCTGAAGTGAGGCCTGTTGAGTATCGACTATTCGCCCGATCAGCATAATCGCCGGACTGGCTATTCCACTTTCGGCCAAATCCGCCGCCAGCCTGGACAGGGTGGTATGCAAACTCGTTTGCTGCGGCAGGCTGACCGACTGCACCACCGCTACCGGGTAATCCGGCGGCAAGCCACCCGCCATCAAGCCTGCGGCAATGGCGCTGGCGCGCGCCAGCCCCATGTACACCACCAGACTCAGCCCGGATCTGGCCAGCGCCACCCAGTTGGCCGCGCAGGATTCATCCTTCGGGTGACCGGTCACCCAAACAACACCGTGGCTATGTTCTCGGTCGGTTAAAGAAACGCCAAGCGCTGCGGCGGCGGCCAAGGCACTGGTAATGCCGCTGACCACTTCCACGGCAATCCCCACCGCTTGCAAGGCTCGGATTTCCTCGTTGGCGCGCCCGAACATCATCGGATCGCCGCCCTTCAGTCGTACCACGCGCACACCGGCCAGTGCCTCGCGAACCATCAATCGTTCGATGAACGCCTGCGGTGTCGACAGACAGCCGCCGCGTTTGCCGACCCAGGTAATGCGCACGTCCGGGCGGGCGTGTTGCAGGATGTCCGGATTGACCAGATCGTCGATCAGAATCAGCTCGGCCTGGGCAATGATTCGAACCGCCTTCAGGGTCAGCAGTTCCGGGTCACCGGGGCCGGCACCTACCAGACTGACTTTGGGGGCAGAGACACGGTTAACGATGTGAGCTGGCATGGTTCAGCGCACCTGAGGTATCGGCGAAAGGACGGGCGGTGACGCATCGAGCAGCGAACGGGCAGGCGATGAAGGGCCGAGCGGTGCCAAGTCCAGCACGGTCATAATCGCCTCGACCTGCTGCGCAATCGCGTCGGGCACCGAGCGCTCACCGGCCAGCACCGCACGACTCCATTGGGCCGTTGCCAGCGCATCATGGGCGGGGGGCAGGCTCGGCATATCACCGTTGGCGATAGCTTGCGCTTCGATCAAGGTTGAGCATTCGCCGCATTGCAGAAAATCGATTCGGGCCTGCCGTCGCGCATTGGCAACCACTTCGCCTTCGGTACCGCGCATGACTAGCGCCGAGATTTTTTCCTCCAGCAACAATTGATGCTGCAGCCGATCAAACTCGGGATGCGTGAAACTGACCATTCTCAGACAACGATTCGAATTACTCGGATTCAGCAGTTTGGCCAACGTGTGGCCAATATTGCGCACCCCGAGGATCCAGCGCAGATCAAGCAGTCGGGCCAGCGCCGGCGAGAGCAGATCAATCGGAATGAACACCGGATCGTTGCGCGCCATGACATCGCGGGCCTCGGCAACCTGGCTGACACCGGCGATGCCCATGGCCGCGAGAATCTGATGGGTCGTTGTGCGCTTCGGATCGAGCCGCACGCCATGCACCACCACCTGAACACCTCGATCGGCCAGCAGGCACGCCAGGAGCGGTGTCAGGTTGGCCATGTTGCGCGCGCCGTTATAAGACGGAATGACGACCACCGGCCGGCTGGCATCCACCGGCACCTTGACGAGATGGTGTTCAAGTGCGTGCAGGGCCCCTTGCACCTCTGCAACTGTTTCGCCCTTCATCCGCAGAGCGATCATCGCAGCGCCCAACTCCAGTTCGGACACCTGCCCGGAAAAGATCGCTTCAAACAGGCGTTCAGCGCGCTCGATGCTTAACGATCGAGCACCGGCGTGACCCCGGCCAATGTCTTTCAGATATTCGGCGATGCTGATCTGCATGAAGCTTCTCCTGTCACGCAGCTTTGCAAGTTTCGGACCAGACCAACTGACGCAATTCGGGCAAACACGAGCCACATTGGGTGCCACAACCCAGTGCAGCCTGAATCTGCAGCAGCCGCGCAGCCGGATCGAACTTGCGCACCCGATCCTTGAGCCACCCCATCGACTT
>JANORY010000421.1:0-8346 GCA_031415535.1 Burkholderiales bacterium
GTCACCCGCCCCGAGCGCCTGGACCCCCTTTTCGAGACGCTCGATGCGGGCGCTCAAGCGGCGCGCCACCGGATAGGCGACCAGGCCAAGCAGCAAAGTGGCGATCGAGATGGTCCAGAAAAAGCCTAACCAGCCGCGTAGAAATCCGCCGCGACCGCCGCGCATGCTGGGCCGCACGTACAGGCTTCGTCCATCGGGCAAGGGTGCCAGAAAGCCGCGACCCGGACCTGAACGAAAATTGATGCGTGACTGCAGTTCCGCAAACTCGGGCGGCATTCGACCCGCACTGGCCACCAGTTGGCCGCTCCGGTCAAAAACTGCCAGGTCAATCGATGCGCGGGCGTGCCAGTGGGCCAGGACTTGTTCGACCTTGACCGGACCAGCATCGTCGGCGGGCAGCAAGCCGGCGGCAATTTCGCCGGCGATCGTCGACATCGGATGGCTGCGATCACGCTCCTGATGCGGCGCATAGTCCCAGCCGAGCGTCGCGATCAAGGTGAACAGCAAAGAAATCGCCATCAGGCCCAGATAGACCCGCATGAAAAACGATCGAAACAGGGTGCGTCGAAACAGGGTACGGCGAAACACGCCTATTCCTGCGCTTTGGCAAATACGTAGCCTGCGCCACGAACCGTAATGATGCGTAGCGGATGATGCGGATCGTCCTCAATCGCCTGCCGGATCCGACCAATATGTACGTCAATGGAGCGCGCAACCGTATCGCGGTCGGCGCCACTATCAGCGCCATGATCCGGCAGATAATCAACCAGTTGGTCGCGAGAAAGTACTCGCCCGGCGCGCTGCGCCATCACCAGCAACAACTCGTACTGCCGTGAAGTCAGCTCACAGAGTTGACCGGCCAGGCGCACCTGGCGGGCGGCGGTATCAATTTCCAGACGACCGAAACCAAGCATCTGTCCAGGCAGGCTCGCCTGGCCCTGATGGCGTCGCAGCACGGCCCGAATCCGGGCCAGCAACTCGCGCGGTTCGAACGGCTTGGCCAGGTAGTCATCGGCACCCAACTCGAGTCCGACGACCCGATCGGTAATGTCGCCTTTAGCGGTAACCATAATGATCGGAATCGCCGAGTGGCTTCGAATTTGACGACAAACGCTCAGCCCGTCGGCATCCGGCAACATCAAATCGAGCAGGACCAGATCGAAGGCTTGTTTGTCGAGCAAACGCAAACCTCGGGCAGCATCGTCGGCGACCGCAACTTCGAACCCTGAGGACGACAAATAAGAACGGACCATCGTCGCCAGACGATGGTCGTCCTCGATCATCAGTACGCGGCTCAACCGTTGATCGGCGGCATGAATTCCGCTGCCGGACCACGGCCCCAACGTTTGCCCATGCGATCGCGCAATTTCGTCCGTTGGTCTGGCGTCAGTACCTCGGCCGCATCAGCTATCGCCTGAGTCATGCGCTTCGATACCGCATCGGCAGTTTGCAACTCCTCAGCGCGCACCTTTTCAAGTGCAGCACGATCGACCGTCGCAGCCGACAACAGCTCTACGGCCTTCTTGCGCGCGTTGGCATGGCTTGTACGCAGCGGACGCAGTTCGCCGGCTGCCTGCTTGGCAATCGCGCTGACCTTCTGCTTCTGATCCGCCGTACCATCTACCGACGATAAGGCGCGATCAACCACCTTGTCGATTCGAGCGTTCATTTGCTCAGGTGTCATCGAAGCTCGCGCACCATGACCCCAACCGCCATGGTGACCGCCATGGCGGCCACCACCAGCATCCGGGCCTGGTCCGCCCGGACCCGACTGTGCGCAGGCGCTCATGGAAAGTACGGCCGCTGCAATACCGCCCAACATCCAGCCGCGACCGCGACCGCGACCGCTACCCTGTCCTTGACGCGTACCCATAAATAGTTTCATTTCATTTCCCTTTAACAAAAAGACAGTCAATCTGTCAGTGATTGAAATCTTAACGGTCTCAAGTAAAGCTGTTATCCGGATTTATGAAGAAACATGAAGGGACTGTCAACGCGTGTAGTCACGCCGTGTAGTCAGCCCTTGTACTTGACGATCTTCTGCTTTTGATCGCCAAGACCGCCAATACCCAGGGTCAGAACATCGTTCGCCTTCAGAAAAATCGGTGCCGGCTTCATGCCCAAAGCAACTCCGGGCGGCGTGCCGGTAGTAATGATGTCACCCGGATTCAGGGTCATGAATTTACTGACATAGGAAATCAGCGTCGCACAATCGAAGACCATTGTCTTGGTATTGCCACGCTGGCGTTTCTCGCCATTGACGTCGCAGTACATATCGAGATTCTGCGGGTTGGTGATTTCATCGGTCGTCACCAGCCAGGGGCCGATCGGGCCATAGGTATCTGCGCCCTTGCCCTTGTCCCAGGTCGGGCCACGTTCGCTTTGCCACTCGCGCTCGGAAACGTCGTTGACGACGCAATAGCCAGCGACATGGTCAAGTGCCGATTTCTTGCTGACGCTGCGCGCCTGGGTTCCGATGACGATGCCGAGTTCCACTTCCCAGTCGGTCTTGACTGAGCCTTTGATCAGCATTACATCATCGTCAGGACCATTCATTGAAGACAGCGTCTTGTGAAACACGATCGGCTCTTTCGGAATCGGATTTCCCGTCTCGGCGGCATGATCCGAATAGTTCAAGCCAATCGCCACGAACTTGGTGGTTCCCGAGAACGGAATACCCATGCGCGGCTTGCCACGCACCAGCGGCAACTTGTCGGTCTTCATTTTGGCGAGTTTGGCCAAGGATTTCGGTGCCAACTCTTTCGGACCGATATCCTTGATGACCTTCGAGAGGTCGCGCAGCTTGCCGTCCTTGTCAATGAGTCCCGGCTTTTCTTTGCCAAGCTTGCCATATCGAACGAGTTTCATACCCAGCTTCTCCTGTTGTTAGAACATTACATTGAATAAATTGATCAGATCGTGATGCCGCCATCTATGTTGAAAATCTGGCCGGTAGCGAACCTGCTTTCGTCGCTGGCCAGGTAGACAACGATCGGCACGATTTCCTCAGCCACTGCCAACCGGCCCATCGGCTGGCGCGACACAAACATCTTGCGCGCCTCGACGATATCGCCGAGCTGTTTCATCCGGTCATGCAGGCTCGGCGTCTCGACGGTACCGGGGCCAATGCAGTTGCAACGTAGCCCTCGGGTCACAAAGTCGGCCGCGACCGATTTCGTCAAGCCGATCACGGCGGCCTTGGTGGTGCCGTAAGCAAACCGGTTCGGGAAGCCCTTGACCGAAGAGCACACCGACGCCATGTTGATGATCGAGCCGCCGCCGTTCTCAAGCATTTTCGGCAAGGCGGTCTTGATCATCTTGAACATCGAGCGGACATTGATTGCAAAGCTGAAGTCCCAGTCCTTGTCCGTCGTGTCGAAGATCGAGCCCTGATGAACGTAGCCGGCGCAATTGAACAGCACATCGAGCGGCGGCATCTGCTGAATCAGGGCGTCGATTGCAGCGTCGTTCGTAACGTCGAGTAGACGCGTTTCGATCGGCAACCCACCCGAGCTCTGTGATTCGGCGGACAAATCGGCCAGCAGATCGACTCGTACATCGGTTGCCATGACTTGAGCGCCTTCGCGCGCCAGGCTGAGCGCTGCGGCGCGGCCCATGCCCTGCGCGGCGGCGGTGATCAAAATAGTCTTGCCAAGCACTCGATTGCCCATCGACCCTCCCCGGTTGAACTTTGTTTGCTGGTGATCTTTGTTTGCTTGTGATTCTAAATCAGTCGCATCGATTGGGCCGATCAAAGTTCAACAAAAGCTGGCTGTACCGCGCAGGCCGCGCCTCGCTTGCCTTGCGTCGCTGACCGCGGCCCGTCACGGTTCAAGCACCGCGAACATCGGCTTGAAGCTGTCCAGTACCTGAAGAAATTCGGTGAATGGCGCTGAATCGCCCGTCACGTTCATTAAGCCTTGTTCGTGAGCTTCCATCAGCGTGAGTCCCTTGCGGGCGATGCTGCCCAATTGTTCGCGACTCAGGTGCACGCTGGCTTGCGCCGAACTACCGTGGCTTCCCGCCGAGTGATTCAACACGCCATTGACCAAGGTCAGTTTTCGACAGGAGTGGTCATCGGTCAAGGTCCAGTCAAATCGCAGCTTCAGGTCCTGGGCTTTGGGGCCATTCACGCGAATCGCCAGAACGTCGAGAAACATCTCGAGCGGAACCGCCGCCACAACCTCGGCGCTGATGATAGCGGTGCTCGCCTGCGCCGCCTTGGGCGGTCCTTGGCGCAATTCGCGCGCACCGAGCAAATAGCTGTTTCGCCAAGTGGCTGACTCTGACTGATAACCTAACTGTTCCATCGCGTCAGCAGCCAGTTCGCGCGCAGCACTATTTTGCGGATCGGCAAAGATCAGATGGTTGAGCACTTCCACTACCCAGCGGTAGTTGCCCAGATCAAAGTCGGCCTGGGCGCGGGCCAGCAACGCCGCCGCGCCGCCCATATACTCAACATAGCGCGCGCCGCCCGCCGTGGGCGGCAACGGATGCAAGGTCGCCGGGTTGCCGTCATACGGACCCATATAGTGCGCGTACACCGCTCGCACATTGTGGGCGACGGCACCGTAGTAGCCGCGCGCATGCCAGCGTTTCGACAACTCGTTGGGCATCATGAGTTCTTCAGCGATCTCGCGCGGCGTGTGGCCATGGCTCATCAGACGCAGGGTCTGGTCGTGAATATAGCGATACAAGTCACGCTGCTCGCCCAGAAATCGAGCGATGCGCGCTTGCCCCCAAACCGGCCAGTGATGCTGGGCGAACGACACCGCGCTGTGCGGTACGAACTCGTTGAGCGCTTCATCCAGGTATTTCGACCAAGCCAGCGAGTCGCGGGTTTTGGCACCCCGCAAGGGACACAGGTTATGCATGACCTGGCAGGCGTTTTCGGCCAGATTCAAGGCCCGCTCGCCCGGCAAAAAAAAGTTCATTTCGGCCGGTGCCTCGGCGTTCGGCGTCAGTTGAAACACAATTTCGACGCCATCGATGACGTGGCGCTCGCGCGCCTGGCAAATCGTCATGGTGGGCGCAATCAGACTCAGCGCGCCGCGACTGCCAGCACGACCCAGACCGCTGTCAACATGTGACTTGACACCCGGCGCCAGGGTCGCACCGAACTGAAACATGGCTCGTCGGCGCATCGGCACGCCCGCCAGCAGGTTCTCGGCCACCGCTGCGGCCATGAAGCCGTCCGGCGCAATGACCTGCACGTCACCTCGGCGTACTTGTTCGTCATCGATCAATCCGCGCACGCCACCATAATGATCGACATGGCTGTGACTGTAGATGACAGCAAGAATCGGTTTGGCGGGTCGATGCGCAAAGAACAGGGCTTTGGCGGCCTGCGCAGATTCGATCACCGTGCCACAGTCAATCACGATGATGCCGGTATCGCCTTCGATAAACGTCAGGTTGGCGAGATCCAGACCGCGAACCTGAAAGATGCGCGGGCTGACCTGGAACAAGCCGTGCCGGCGGTTCAAACGCGCCAGTCGCCAAAGACTCGGATTCACCGACAGCGGCGCGGCCTCCTCTTCAAGGAAATCGTAGTCGCCTTGATTGAACACCGGTTTGCCATCGGCATTGCGGACACAGCCATTGGCAATGGTCGCAATGAAGCCGCGATCGGCATCTTCAAAATCGGTGTGATCGCCGAAATCAAGTTCCTGGTAAACGGCCTGGTTCAGGCGAGCGGTGTCGGAGCGAGCATCTTTCATGACGCGACCCATCATTCATGCGATGAACATAAGACGCATTATGACTGGCGTGCCGGCCGCGTATTGGGCTGCGGCCGATAAAAGTTACAGTCGGCTCACCGCTTGCAGCAAAGTCACTCGGTTATGCCTGGAATTGCATTTGGGCGAGACGCGCATACAGCCCACCTTGCTGCATGAGATCGGCATGGCGCCCCTGCTCGACAATTCGGCCCTGATCAAGCACGATAATGCGATCGGCACCGATGACGGTAGCCAGCCGATGCGCAATGACCAGCGTGGTACGCCCGCGCATGGCCGCTTCCAGGGCCTGTTGAACCAGGCGCTCGCTCTCGGCGTCGAGCGCGCTGGTTGCTTCGTCGAGCAAGAGAATTGGCGGATTCTTCAGCAGGGCTCTGGCAATCGCAATACGCTGGCGTTGACCACCCGACAGACGCACTCCACGTTCGCCCAGGAACGTACTGTAGCCTTGCGGCAAGCGCTCGATAAACTCGGACGCGTTCGCCGCTTCGGCCGCCAGTCGCACGGCGGCATCATCAGCCTCAAGGCGGCCATATCGAATGTTTTCAAACGCATCCGCCGAAAAGATGGTCGAGTCCTGCGCGACCACGCCGACACGGGCACGCAACACCGCCGGCTCGAAGCTGCGAATGTTCTGGCCATCGAGTTTGATTTCGCCGCTTTGCGGATCGTAGTAGCGCAAGATCAGTTGAAAGAGCGTGGTCTTGCCGGCACCCGAAGGCCCGACAATCGCCACGGTTTCGCCGGCAGCGATATTCAGATTGATATCGACCAGCGCCTGGGTATCGGGGCGCGACGAATAATGAAACTGGACGTGGCTGAGGGACAGGTTCGAACCTTTACGAGTCGAAAAATCAACCAAGGGCGCTGGAATTTCGGACATCAACTCTTGCCGTATCGCCGGCCGCACGGCCAGCAGCTCCATCAGTCGTTCGGTCGCGCCAGCGGCGCGTTGCACGTCACCCATGACTTCGGACAGTGCACCGGTCGCCCCCGCCACCAAGCCCGCATACAAAATGAACTGGGTCAGCGTACCACCACTCATGGTGCCGGCAATGACCGCATGGGCACCCAGCCAGAGCACAAAAACAATTGCACCGAAGATCAGGACGATCGCCAGCGCTGTCAACGACGAGCGCGCGCGAATCCGGCGGATGGCAGCAGCAAATGCTGACTCGGTAGCATCACCGAATCGCTTGGCCTCATAACTTTCACGCGCGAAGGCCTGGACGGTCTGAATCGCGTTCAGACGTTCGCCGGCCAGCGCACTGGTGTCGGCCACCTTGTCCTGACTGCTGCGCGAGAGCTTGCGCACCCGCCGTCCAAAGAAGAGGATCGGCAACATGGTCATCAGAATCAAGCCAACGATAATCGCGGCAAGTCGCGGGCTGGTGTAAATCATCATCACAATGCTGCCCACGAACAGCAGCACATTACGCAGTCCCATCGAAACACTGGTGCCCACCAAAGTCTGGATCAAGGTCGTGTCGGTCGTCAGGCGCGACAACACTTCACCGGTCTTCAGCGTTTCGAAGAAGCTCGGATCCTGGCGCAACACATGTGAATAAACGGCTGTGCGCAAATCAGCCGTGACCCGTTCACCGAGCCAGGACACGTAGTAGAAGCGAATCGAAGTGCCAAGGGCCAAGACCAGTGCAACGCCAAACAACACCAGAAAGGACAGGTTGACGTTCACGCCACTATTGGCGACATCACTGGCAGAAAATCCGAGATCGATGAGTTGTCTAAACGCCAGCGGAATAGCGAGCGTTGCACCGGCAGCGAGCAAGAGCGCCAGAGTCGCAATGACAAGTCGGCCACGATACGGCCGAAGAAACGGTGCCAGCGATGCCAACAACGACAGTGAACTGCGTTCGGAACTTGGTTTGGCGCTGGCGTTCAATCGGGGGTCGCAAGTAGAAGGGCTTGCAGCAAGCCGGGGCGTCATAGTACCGAAAAGCCGGCCCCAAAATGAAAAACGCCCCGAACCAGTCGGAGCGTGTTGGCAAAACCCGTCGCTTCGAGAAGAACCTTGGAAGTCGGGCTGAACTCCAGACTTCGGGATGATCCCTAAAACTTGTAACTGACCCCGGCGCGCGCCACCGGATAGACAAAGTACTTGTTAGCGGAGTCCTGAAACTGCTGGCGTTCAGCGTCGAGCTCGTTGTCGGCATTAAAGCCCGCACCGGTAATTTTGGCGCGTACGCTCGGTGAGACGTCGAGCGTGGTTTTGGGGCGGCCAAATGCAACGCCCAGGTCGGCCGTGAAGTTCCAGCCCTTGTCGCTCGGACCCATGCCCCAGCCCACGCCCAGATACGGCATCACCGAGGGCCAGCGAACCGAGGCATTGACCGAATCTGCACCGCTAAGGGCGTAAGTTCGGCCGTTGATGTCGGCCGTTGTGCCGTTCACAGCAGTGCCGCTCAGGTCGATCTGCGAGCGGTTAAAGAATACGCCACCAGACACGCGGAATCGCGACGGCGACGGAAACCAATCAACAAAAAGTCCTGACTCGGAATACTTCAGTTTGCCCTGATAACGAACGCCCGACTCGGTCTGATTGACCGTGCGCGAGATGCCGTGGTACAGATCGGCACGAACCCGAAAC
>JANORY010000422.1:0-8742 GCA_031415535.1 Burkholderiales bacterium
TGTAGCCGGCGCCCACGTTGTGGCTGTTGCGGTCCACCGCAGTGAGCACATCTTTCAGCGTCAAGCCGTAGGAACTCAGTTTCAGCGGATCCGGGGTGATGTGGTATTCCTTGGCATACCCGCCTATCGAATTAATTTCGGTCACGCCAGCGACCTGGCGCAATTGGGGCTTGATGATCCAGTCCTGGATTTCACGCAGATCGGTGGGCGTGTAAGGCGTGCCGTCGGGCTTCTGCGCGCCTTCTTTCGCTTCGACCGTCCACATATAAATTTCGCCCAGCCCGGTCGAGATCGGACCCAACTCGGGCACCAGCCCGGGCGGCAGTTTGCCGATTGCTTGCTGAACCCGCTCATTGATCAGTTGCCGGGCAAAATAAATATCGGTACCGTCTTCGAAAATAACGGTGACTTGCGATAAACCATAGCGCGAAATCGAGCGGGTTTGCGACAACTTCGGCAACCCGGCCATGACCGTTTCGATCGGATACGTAATTCGCTGCTCGGCCTCCAGCGGCGAGTAGCCAGGTGCGGCGGTATTGATTTGAACTTGCACATTGGTGATGTCGGGCACCGCATCGATCGGCAGCTTCTGGTAGCTGAAGACGCCGATCGCCGCCATGCCCAGCACCATCAACATGACCAGCCATCGTTGCTCAATGGCAAAGCGAATCAGTTTCTCGAACATCAATGCAAATCCTTGGCGCTCATCACTTGATCATCATGCTTTAGTACTGATAGCACTATCGTCACGTCTTAATGCTCATGGCTGGCACTGGATTTACCAATATCGGCCTTGATGAGGTAACTGTTGGTCGCGGCATACTGCTCACCGGCGTTCAGTCCTTTGGTAACCTCGACCATTTTTCCGTCGCTGCGGCCCAACTGAACCGGCCTAACCTCGAAGCTGTCGCCGTAGCGACCGAATACTGCGGGCGCGTCGCGCATGGTTTGCAGCGCATCGACTGAAATGGCGACCGGCACTTCAACTTCAGCGGCCACCAGTTCCACGTTGACCGGCAAGCCTGGATGCCAGATCCCCTTGGCGTTGGGCAGCACAATGCGGGCAGTCGCCGTTCGCGTTTGGTTGCCGATCAGAGCACCGACATAGGAGACGGATCCTTGCGCACTGGCCTCAAAGCCAGTGGCTTTGACGGTTGCTTTTTGCCCAACCTTGACGGTGTTCAGGTCTTTCGCGTAAATATTCAGTTCGACCCACACGGTGGACAGATCGGACACGGTAAAAATGTTGACATCGTCCTTGAGCACTTCGCCCACCGATATTTTCTTGGCCGTCACCATGCCGTCGATCGGCGCTCGAATCTCGAAGTTGGTAAGCTTTCCTGGTGCAGAAGCCAGAGCGCCCAGTGAGCTGAGTTTTTCGCGGGCGAGTTGTACTGCAATCTCGGCTTCCTGCAGCGCTTGCTGCGCTTGCAGGTAGTCCTGCTTGGCCGATATTTTTTCTTCCCAGAGTTTTTTCTCGCGCTCGAAGGTTGATTTCGCCATGACTAGTCGTTTGGAAGCGGCCATCAATTCACCGCGCTGATCGGCCAGCACCTGGCTGGAAACAACCGCCATGATCTGGCCCTTGCGGACGCGCTCGCCCACTACTACGCTGACCGTCTCGACTCGGCCCATCAGTCGCGGCACGACCTGCACCGTCCGATCCTGGTTGAATCCGACTTCGCCGGTTAATTGCAGCGTCGATTGAATGCGTGCCGGGCCGGCTACGGCAACATCAACGCCATTACTCTTGGCTTGTTCATTTGTCAGCGTGACCCGGCCTTCCACCTGCTCATACGTAAAGATGTTCGGTACTCCCTTGTGCTGGGCAAAGATCTGCACAGCAAACGAATGCGGCTCTTCGATGACGGCATTGCCTTTCAGATAGTCCTGCTCGGGGGTGAAGATGATTTCCTGAGGCTTGGCACCGAGCCGCTTCAGGGTAACGCTGACCTTGCTCTCGGCCGGCGGGAGCGGTTTGCCATTTTGGTAGGTGTAAACGCGGAATCGGGGCTCGACTGCCGATTCGAAAATGCTGATCTCCAGGCCGTAACCGTTGCTGGTGAAGAGCTTGCCGCCGTGCGGTCCTTTCTTGGCGGCTGTCTCATCGTTGGCGTGTCCCTTGCGGTCGGCGTGTCCCTTCTCTCCCGCCGTCCCCTTTTCATTGCCGTGTGCAGCGGGGCCATGTTGGTCCTTGAGCCCAGTACCACCGCTTCGCATGATCAACCCGCCCAGCACGGCGCCGACACCCAGAATAAGAACGATCGCCACGAGCTGCGTTTTACTGATATTCATGATCAATTCCCGGTTTGAGTGGCCGCTGGCAGGTCGCCTAAAAGGCGATCGATTTCCGCAGCAGCCCGATGGGTTTGTTCCATAGCCCGCAGCTTTTGCGTCTTGGCCAGAATAAGTGTTCGTTGTGCGTCGAGTACTTCCAGAAAGCTGAACTTGCCCGCTTCGAAACCGATGGTCGCCGCCTCAAACGCACTTTGCGCGCCCGGCACGACCTCATCATTAAGTGTCTGTACTGCATTGCGGTTTGCCAATAGGCGCTCGCGCACCTGCAGCACGTCGGCTTGCAAACGCAACTGTATTGCCCGCAATTCGCTACGGGCTTTTTCTTCCCGTCGCTGCGCTTCCAGAACATTGCCTTGATTGGTATCGAACACCGGCAGTGCGATTGAAACGCCGACCAGCAGTTGTGATGATGCGTTCGCAATCTGCTTGATCCCGACGCTAAATACCGGATCGGGGATTCGCCGCGCCTGCTCGAGTTGCTTGATGGCCAGTCGGCGGTCGATTTCAAACTGCCCGCCCCTGATTACCGGTGCAGCGAGCAATCGTTCTTGCAAGGCCGAGGCCGTAGGTACCTCCGGCATCCGGTCGACCGACTCGGAGGCGCGCTCAAAGTTAGGACTTAAGGCACCCCAGAGCGACGTAAGCTTTTGCCGGCTGCTTCTCAACTCGCTTTGCGCCTGGGCCAGCTCGACCCGAACATTGGCCTCGGCGACCTTGGCCTTGGTTTCATCAACCGGCGAAATTCGACCGGCCTGTACCCGCTTGCTGGCCGCATCGGTTGCGCGTTTGGCCAGCTCGAGTGTGCTTTGCGCCAACAGAACCCGCTCCTGAGAAGTCAGCACATCAAAATACGCCGTGATGGTGTTCGCTCGAATCTCGCCTTGTCGCTGGGCTAACTCGGTCCCCGCGATGTCGCGCCCGCGCTCCGAGGCGTCCATTCGAGCGGCCCGCTTGCCGCCCAACTCGATCGGAATGTTCAATTGCAGAGCGTTACTTTGGGTCGGGTTTCGGGCATCTTCCTTGCTGAGGGACACGTGCGGGTTGGGGCGAACCCGGCTTTGAATCACCGCCCCTTCGGTCGCTTCGAGCTCGCGTCTCGCCACCGAGATATCCGCGTTGTAGGCTAGGGAATATTCGATCGCAGCACGCAAAGCGAGCGGTGCAGCGGGTTCTGAAAAAGCTTGTGCAAACGCCGTCAGAGGCATCGCGACGCCAATGGTCAGCCAGCGTAGTACAGTTGTGCGATTCGGGGCAGCAGGGTGCAACTGACTCTCCTTATTTTTAAAAACAAATAAGCAGCAGTCGGCGAGACCTCAAGGGTTCAGGAGTTCAATCGAGCGGGAAATTTGACTCCGTCTCGCCGAGCTAGGCGAGGGCCAACCAGTTGGGGCGTTCTGGCGGATAGGCAATGGCCGACAGGGCCTGGTCCGGGGGTCGGGACAATGACGCAGACAATATATCTGCGTGGGGTGGAACGATTGAGGTGGTCAGAATCGCGGTAGCAGTTGCATGGCAAACTGCACAATCACTGTCCGCGATGCCCAACGAATTCAACGCAGTCGTTTCCTCAACAATATCTTTGCCAACGTAGTCGTTGGCAAAATTCGACTCATGTTGATGTTCATGATGACCAACATGTTGTGCTGCTTCTCCACTTTCGTGTTGGCAATAGCCACCCACTGCGGCCCAAGAGGCTTGCAGCGGGACAACCAATAGCAGGAGGGCGATTAAAAAGGCACGCATTTCGAAAGATGATAGCAGTTGACCGGGCGGCGGATCAGAATCAGGTGACCAGTGGCGGTAAACTGCGGCCACACAAGCAGTGAACGCACAAGCAGCGAACACGCAAGCAGTTCCTTGCAGTGCAGATTGATCACCGCGCACCCGGTCTGAGCAAGCGCAGCCCATTGAAGATCACCAGCAGGCTGGCACCCATATCCGCAAACACCGCCATCCACATTGACGCGTCGCCGAAAACCGCCCAAACCAGAAATACCAGCTTGATGCCCAGCGCCAGACTGATGTTCTGCCAGAGTACGGTGTGGGTACGCAGCGACAGCCGGATGGTCTCCGGCAGGCGTCGCAGATCGTCATTCATGACGACCACGTCGGCAGCCTCCATCGCGGTGTGGGTGCCGGAGCTGCCCATGGCAAAGCCGATATCGGCCTTGGCGAGGGCCGGTGAATCGTTGATACCGTCGCCGGTCATGGCGGTGACCCCCAGGAGCTGTTGCAGCTCGAGAATCGCGTCAAGTTTGTCCTCCGGCAGCAAGTTGCCGCGCACTTCGGTGATACCTGCTTGCGCGCCGACGGTTCGCGCGGTCGCGAGATTATCGCCGGTCAACATGACTGGCACGACACCAAGCGACTTGAGTTCAGCCACCGCCTCGGCCGATGAGGGCTTGATGGTATCGGCCACCGCACAAACCGCCAGAACTCGTTCGCGACTGGCCAAAAGCGTTACGGTGCGCCCCAGTTCTTCATGAACCTTCAGTTGTGCCTCGATTGCGGCCGAGCACTGACCCCGCTCCTCAACCCAGCGGTGATTGGCCAGGACGTAAAGCTGACCGGCAATGACACCTTGCACCCCCCGCCCGGCCACCGCTAGAAAGTCGGCAACCTCCAGAGCTACCGCCGACAGTCCGGCGGTAATCGCCTTGGAAACCGGATGGTCCGATCGGTCGGCGAGGCTTTTGGCCAAAACCTCAAGAGCATGACGATCCTCGGCCGCCGCCAACATATCGAAGCTTACCAACTGCGGTTTACCTTGCGTGATGGTGCCGGTCTTGTCGAGCGCAACCACCTTGATCTTGCGTGCCTCCTCGAGATACACGCCACCCTTGATCAGGATACCGCGACGGGCGGCCGCAGCCAGCCCGCTGACGAAGGTTACCGGGGTCGAGATGATCAGCGCACAAGGACAGGCAATGACCAACAACACCAGGGCCTTGTAGAGCGCTTGCATGAAGGTCCAACCCATCAGCCAAGGTGTTGCGACCGCCACCAGCACCGCAAGCACAAAGATGGCCGGCGTGTAGATCGCCGAGAACCGGTCGACAAAACGCTGCGTCGGCGCTCGCGAGTTTTGCGCCTGCTCCACCAGTTCGATGATGCGCGTCAGCGTGCTGTCCGAAGCGGCCGCGCTCACCTTGATCTCGAGTGCCGCCGCCTGATTGATCGAACCGGCAAACACGGCGTCACCCGCCGCCTTCTCGACCGGCAGACTTTCACCGGTAATCGGCGATTGATCGACCGCGCTCTGGCCGCTGCTGACGACTCCGTCCAGGGCGATGCGCTCGCCAGGTCGCACGCGGATGGTCGCCCCGACCGTTACCTGTCGGGCGGCTGTACGCAGCCATTCACCGTTCGGCTGTTTGAACTCCGCCTCGTCGGGCGTCAATGCCATCAGACTCTTGATCGCATCGCGCGCCCGGTCAACCGCGCGCGCTTCGATGGCCTCGGCTATTGCATACAAGGCCATGACCATCGCCGCTTCCGGCCATTGACCGATCACAAATGCGCCAGTGACCGCGACCGTCATCAGCGCGTTGATGTTCAGACGACCCTGGCGCAGGGCCGCCAGGCCTTTGCCGTACACCGCAAAGCCGGCCAGATAAATGGCGATGGCCGCCAACCCCATACCGGCCCATTTGACCGGCTCGCTGTCCGGCCACACAAATGCCAACACTTCGGCAGTTATGGCCAGGACCAGCGCGCCCGCGAGTTTGTGCCAAGACTCCTGGGATTGATGGGAAGCGTGATCGTCGTGCTGGCTGTGATCATCGTGATCGACGTGCGTATGATGCGCGTCGTGAGAATCAGGCGACCCATGCGAGCCGTGCGATTCATGAGGCCGGTGAACTCCCGCCGTCGTAGCAACCGCTGTCCGGTCTGACAAGGCTTCGGGTTTGAAGCCGGCCTTGCGTAGTGCGGCCAGGGCCTGATCCAGCGCCGGCTGATCAGCCGCAATCGATAATCGGCGCTCGGACAGTTCGATTTTCAAACTGCGAACGCCGGACACCGTCTCTAGCGCACGACGAATCTCGCCCTCCTCGCTGATGCAATCCATATTCGCAATTCGAAAACGGTGCGCTTCGGTGCCCCGCATTGGCGGGTTTGGTAACGACATGTTTTTTCCACTTCACGAGCGTCGATCGCTCAGTTGCAGGATTAAATACCTTGTAGCAACTACAGGGTCAAGTGCGTATCATGGTGAACTGTCGACTACGTAGCGCTTTAGCAGCAAAACAATATGAAAATTGGCGCACTGGCCAGTGCCACCGACACCCAAGTAGAAACCATTCGTTATTACGAGCGCGAGGGCCTGCTGCCGCCACCGCTTCGGACGCAGGGCAATTACCGTATCTATAACGGTGCGCAGGTCGATCGCCTGTCCTTCATTCGCCATTGCCGCAGTCTGGACATGACACTTGACGAAATTCGCGCCTTGCTGAGTTTTCGGGATGCCCCTGACGCCGACTGCGGTGAGGTCAATTTGCTGCTTGATCAGCACATCGGCCACGTCGCCGCGCGGATCCGCGAGTTGCGTGAACTGCAGAAGCAGCTCCTGGAACTCCGCCAATTTTGTCGCGGTACCCAAGACACCGCGCACTGCGGTATCTTGACCCAGTTGACCTTATCCTCGCGCGGTACACCCACACTGCGCGGCGCGAGCGTCGGACACCTGAGCGGCGCACACAAGGCCGTACGTCGGTCTGACGAAGACGCAAAGACAAAAGCTCGCAAAGCCAGCCGCGCGGTGTAGGGATGCTGCGACGCAGCGTGCATAACGGGTGCTGACGCTTGTAAGCTGTTCAAGTCACCCCCTGCACGCGCCGATTCAAAAGTAATTCATTAGAACAACAACGAGGAGCACTGCTATGTCGAACCGCCGTACCTTCATCACCCGCTCCACAGGCCTGCTGGGCACCGGTCTGTTTGGCCAAGGCTTGCCCGCCTTGGCTCAGACCAAGATGGTCATCAAGGCCTCGGACGTACATCCACTGGGCTACCCGACCGTCGAGGCAATCGTGCGGATGGGCAAGAAGCTCGAAACGGCGACCAGCGGCCGCATCACGCTACAGATGTTCCCGTCGATGCAACTGGGCGGCGAGAAGGAAATGATCGAGCAGGCCCAGGTCGGTGCGCTGCAAATTGCGCGCATCTCGGTAGGACCGATGGGACCGATCGTCGACGAGCTCAACGTTTTCAACCTGCCCTTCATGTTCCGCAACGAAGCGCACATGCGCCGCGTCATCGACGGTGCGATCGGCAAGGAACTGCTCGAGAAGATCAGCGCCAGCCCGGCCTCTCGGCTGATCGCTTTGGGCTGGATGGATGCCGGAACGCGTAACGTCTACGCGAAGAAGGCCATTAAGGTTCCGGCCGATCTGAAAGGTCAGAAGATCCGCATGATGGGTAACCCGATTTTTGTCGAGACCATGAACGCGATGGGCGGCAACGGCGTTGCGATGGGCTTCAACGAGCTCTACAGCGCCATGCAGACCGGCGTGGTCGACGGTGCCGAGAACAACCCACCGACCCTGCTGGTGCAGAACCACTACCAGGTAGCCAAGGTCTACAGTCTGACCGGCCATCTGATCATCCCTGAGATCTTCGTGTTCTCCAAGCGCAGTTGGGACGCGCTCGGCAAGGAGGACCAGGCGCTCATCACCAAGTTCTCGGCCGAGGCTCAGCTTGAGCAACGACAGCTCTGGGACGTCATGGTCAAGGACGCCGAGGTCAAGCTGAAAGCGGCCGGTGTCGAGTTTGTCCCGGTCGAACAAAAGCCGTTCTACGATGCCACCAAAGTGATCAGGGAGAAGTACGGTGCCAAGCATGCGGCGCTGATCAAACGGATCGAAGAAACAGTCTGATGGCAGCGGCCTACCGGCAATTGATGGACGGGCTCTACCTGGCCTGCATCATCGCTTCCGGCGTCGCCTTGGTGGTCATCACCTTGATCATTCCGTACGGGGTGTTCATGCGGTACGTGCTGGACTCGGCGGCGAGCTGGCCGGAGCCGATGGCAGTACTGCTGATGGTGCTGTTTTCGTTCATCGGCGGGGCGGCTATTTATCGCGCCAAGGTTCATATCTCGGTGCAAGCCATGATCAACGCCCTGCCCGAGCCGGGGCGACGATTCTGCAGTCAGCTCTCGGACGCGCTGATGCTGCTGACCACGGGCTTCATGGTGTACTACGGCGCCCTGCTGGTGGCCACCACCTGGCCACAGAGCATCGCCGAGTTTCCCGGCCTGTCGGTCGGACTGACCTACCTGCCAATTCCAATCGGCGGTGCGATCACTCTGCTGTTCATCATCGAACGGCTGTGGCTGGGCGATCCGCCACCGCAGTCGTGTATGTATTACGACCAACCGCGCGATCTCGGATGATTATTACCCAATGGTAACAACACAGGTCAACAACAGCCCATGGTTGCGCT
>JANORY010000423.1:0-3473 GCA_031415535.1 Burkholderiales bacterium
TGTAGCCGGCGACGTTGGCTTGCGAGGATAAAACATCCATCGCTTGGGCGCGGGTCGTGCGCGGCGCGGCTTCCAAGGCAAATGCGGTCAGGCCGGCCGCATTCATTTCGTTCAAGCCATCGGCATCGAAGGGATTGAGCATGCCGACCACCGCTGTGCCACGACTCATTTGCGCCAATTCGCTGGTTTGTGGTGCTCTGACTTTAAGCACCAATTCGGCCGCCAGCGCGTCGGCGGCCGAGCCGATGGTGGCACCGACGGCTTGAAACGCTTCGTCGGTTTGGCTGGCGTCACGACCGGCACCGCTCTGGATGATGACCTGGTGGCCAGCGGCGACTAATTTTTTGACGGTCTCGGCGGTGGCGGCCACCCGCGTCTCGCCAGTTCGGGTCTCTTTGGGGATGCCAATTCTCATCGTTATTCTCGCGAATGGCCTAGATTGAATACTGAGCTGAGCACTGAACCGAGCACAGAACTGAGCACTTGACCCAGCACTGAACTAAGCACTGAACTAACCCGCCGAAGTTCAATTGCCTATTTTTTAGCGGGACTGCGCTGCCATTATCTCAGATCAGCGCAACAGTTAGTTCACGGCCGGCAGTCCAGCAAATATCCGGGTTGCGCTTTGCGCCAACCGATGCTTAACAGCAGACATCCGTTCATACCGGTAAATTTCACCAGATTCTGCGCAATTGTCGGTCCGGTACAATTTTGCAAGCCGGTGAGGCCTTTGTCTAAACATTTACCTTTGCCACTGCTGATATGGATTATTGGAAACCGAACGCCACTGTTGCGGCCGTCATAGAGCGCGATGGCCGGTTTTTAATGATCGAGGAGAAAACCCGCGAGGGCCTGCGATTAAATCAACCGGCCGGCCATATCGACCCCGGCGAAACGCCGCAGCAGGCGGTCGAGCGCGAAACGCTGGAGGAAACCGCGCATTTGGCACAGGCGGTGGCGGGTGTCGGCATTTACCTGTCGCGCTACACCCATGACGCCAGCGGTGCCGACGTCACTTACCTGCGCTTTTCGTTTGCCTGCCGCATCATTGGTGTTGATCGCGATCGTCCGCTCGATAAGGGCATCGTTCGCGCGCTGTGGCTCAATGCCGAGGAAATTCGTGATCGCAGTGCCATGCATCGCAGCCCGGTAGTCATGAAAACCGTCGACGATTACCTGTTGGGCAAGCGCTTTCCGCTGGAGCTGATCTACACTCACTCCAGTTGTATTTATTCACTGGTTTGAGTTGTTTGCTAGTTTGAATTCTCCATTGGTCTGACTTTGGGCGCACATTCCTCGATTGAACAGCTCGCTGCTGCACAACAATTTGCGCCGCCTGCTGGCAGCCGCATTGTCGTGGGCATGTCCGGTGGCGTCGACTCGTCGGTCGCGGCGTGGCTACTCAAGCAACAGGGTTATGAGGTCATCGGCCTGTTCATGAAGAACTGGGAGGATGATGACAATGACGAGTACTGTTCAACGCGCCAGGACTGGCTGGATGCGGCCAGCGTAGCCGACCGGATCGGCATTGATATTGAAGTCGTCAACTTCGCACAGGAATACCGCGAGCGGGTGTTCGCCGAATTTCTACGCGAGTATTCGGCCGGCCGTACCCCGAATCCGGATGTGCTGTGTAACGCCGAGATCAAGTTCAAGGCCTTCCTGGACCATGCGCTGTCGATCGGTGCCGAACATATTGCGACCGGCCATTATGCGCAAGTTCGTAGAACCGACCAAGGACTGTTCGAGCTGCTGCGGGGCACCGATCCGGGCAAGGATCAAAGCTACTTCCTGCATCGCTTGAGCCAGCAACAGTTATCGCGGACCTGTTTTCCGATCGGCCATTTGCACAAACTGCGGGTGCGTGAACTGGCGGCACAGATTGGACTGGCCAATGCCGCCAAAAAGGATTCGACCGGTATTTGTTTCATTGGCGAGCGGCCATTTCGGGAATTTTTGAATCGTTACCTGCCGACGCACGCCGGCCCGATTTGTAGCGACGACGGCCGCCAGATTGGTCAGCACATGGGCTTGGCCTTTTATACCTTGGGGCAGCGCAAGGGCATTGGCATTGGCGGACTGCGTGATGGCAACGGTGCCGCCTGGTATGTCGCCCGCAAGGACATTGCCAACAATACTTTGTATGTGGTGCAGGGCCATCAACACCCGTGGTTGTTGACCAAGCATGTGCAGGCACAGGCCGCACATTGGATCGCCGGTGCCGCGCCGCAGTCGGGGATCGGTGCCAAAACGCGCTATCGGCAGGCCGATGCCGCTTGCCGAATTCAACTCAATTCCAATGAGTTCCGCTTGAGTTTCGATCAACCGCAATGGGCGGTGACGCCGGGGCAATCGGCGGTTCTGTATCAAGCGGACGTCTGCCTGGGCGGTGGCATTATCTTTGCCTAGTCGAGGTGACGCACCGAACAGCGATCGTTTGTTGCGTTAGTTTGAAAGATCATTGTCATTCAACCGGTTTATGCTGAGCACAGCGCAACGCGAATCGTTCGCGACCAGCAGATCGGTGGGTGAGACATAGTGCAGGCATACGTTCGGTACACGACCCTTGGGGTCGCGATTCTAATTTCCGTCATTCTCTGGTTATTGTTTTCGCGCGATCTGCTCAGTTGGTATTGGCCGGCGAGCGCTACTGCGCTGGCGGCGCTCGGGATTCGCGATTTGCTGCAGACCAAGCGCTCGGTGCTGCGCAATTACCCGTTAATTGGCCATATGCGCTTTCTGCTCGAGTACATTCGGCCGGAAATTCGCCAGTACTTCTTTGAATCGGACAGCGAGGCCGTGCCGTTCTCGCGTCAGCAACGGGCGATTGTTTATCAGCGTGCCAAGGGTGAGCTCGACAAACGACCGTTCGGCACCCAAATGGATACCTATGCCGACGGTTACGAGTGGATCACTCATTCGATCAACCCGGCCACGCCGGCACCGCCGGACTTCCGTGTGAGCATTGGCGGGCGGCAGTGCGCCGCGCCCTACGATGCGTCGGTCTTCAACATCTCGGCGATGAGCTTCGGTGCCTTATCGCCGAATGCCATTCGCGCGCTGAACAAGGGTGCCAAGGCTGGCCGTTTTGCGCATGACACCGGCGAGGGTTCGATCAGTGAGTATCACCGTGAACATGGCGGCGATCTGACCTGGGAGATTGGCAGCGGCTATTTCGGGTGTCGCAATTCGGATGGATCCTTCAGTGCCGAACGATTCATCGAGAACGCGCGCGATCCACAAGTCAAGATGATCGAGTTGAAGCTCTCGCAAGGTGCCAAACCGGGCCATGGTGGTGTGCTGCCCGGTGCCAAGGTAACGCCCGAAATTGCGCAGGCGCGCGGCGTGCCGGCCTGGACCGATTGCATCTCGCCGGCTAAACATTCGGCGTTCAAGACGCCGATCGAATTGCTCGAGTTCATTGCCCGTCTGCGTGAGCTGTCGGGCGGCAAACCGACCGGCTTCAAGCTGGC
>JANORY010000424.1:0-2394 GCA_031415535.1 Burkholderiales bacterium
CTCATTTAAACCCCAGGCGGTCGCCCATCTGGCCGCACAGGCAGGTGTTCGCTACAGTCTGACCAACCCGGGTGCCTACTTTCAGTCAAATCTGCTGGGTCAAGGCAACGTCCTCGAAATGTGTCGGGCGTTCAAGGTTGAGCACCTGGCGTTTGCCAGTAGCTCAAGCGTTTACGGACAAAACAGCAAAGTGCCGTTTCATGAGGACGACCCGGTCGATCGTCCAATCAGTCTTTATGCCGCCACCAAACGCGCCGGTGAGTTAATGGCCTACAGCTATAGCCATTTGTACGACCTGCCGATGACCGGCCTGCGGTTTTTTACCGTGTACGGTCCCTGGGGCAGGCCCGATATGGCGTACTACAGTTTTACTCAGAAGATCCTCGCCGGAATACCGATCCCGGTCTTCGCCGAAGGCAAGCTCAAGCGCGATTTTACGTACATCGACGATATCGTCGAAGGCATTCGTCGCCTGATTGAAGTCGCCCCGACGCCGAACAAGCCGCCCTTTTCGCTCTACAACATCGGCAATCACGCACCGGTTCAAGTGAGCGATTTCATTCAAATCCTCGAACGCCATTTGGGGAAAAAGGCCATTTGGGAACACTTGCCTATGCAACCCGGCGATGTTGAACAAACCTTTGCCGATACTTCGCGCCTGAACAGCGTGATTGATTTCGTGCCGAAAACCTCGCTTGAGGCTGGCCTAAAGAACTTTGTTCAGTGGTATCAGGACTTCTACCACGCTGCCTTAAGATAACGAATCGCGATACGCCTCACGGCGCGACCTGAGCGTGCAGCCTGACGCCGAGCGCGCGGGCAACCTTAAGTACGGTCGCGAAACTCGGGTTACCGTCGGCGCTCAGCGCCCGATAAAGACTTTCGCGACTGAGACCAGCATCCTTGGCGACCTGCGACATGCCCTTAGCTCGGGCAATGTCGCCTAACGCGCGTGCGATTCCAGTAACGTCATCCGGTGCCTCTTCAAGCCAAGCATCAAGATATGCCGCCATATCTTCAGGGCTACGAAGATACTCCGCCACATCATAAGGAGTGGTTTTGGTCTTCACAGATTTCGCCGCATCTTTTTTCGTCATGTCAGCTATTCCACAAAGTTTCGGTTCAGTTGGCGACATTCTGACAATAAGCTAATGACGCGAGATCGCGCCTGGATCAAATTTTTTAGCTGATCAAGCGTATTGCTGCGGAGGTCTAAAAACTAAAAATCTTCCCCGGATTCATGATGTTATCCGGGTCAAGCGCCTGCTTGATCCGGCGCATGATATCAATCGCATCTTCACCGGCCTCCTCTACCAGGAAGCCCATCTTGTGCAGGCCAATGCCGTGCTCGCCAGTACAGGTGCCGTCCATCGATAACGCCAGCCGAACAATTTCGTCATTCAGCCGCTCGGCATCAGCCATCTCGGCCGTATCGTTCGGATCAATCAGCAACACCGCATGGAAATTGCCATCACCGACATGGCCCAACAACATGGTCGGGAAACGCGCTGAATCGAGAATGCGACGCGCGCCCGTGATGGACTCAGCGAGGCGCGAAATCGGCACACAAGTGTCGGTTGAAATTGCCCGACAACCGGCGCGAACTTGTAGACAGGCGAAGTAGGCATTGTGACGGGCGTTCCACAGCCGCGTACGGTCCTCCGGGCGCGTGGCCCATTCAAAGTCCTGGCCACCCAAGTCATGACATAGAGTCTGCACGAGTTCCGCTTGTTCCTTGGCCGACGCCTCGGTGCCATGAAACTCGAAGAACAAGGTCGGCGCTTCGCGCATCGTGGTGTGACTGTGCGCATTGATCGCGCGAATGGTCGCTTCGCACAGAAACTCGCTGCGCGCAATCGGCACACCCAACTGAATGGTCTGAATAACTGCGTTGACGGCGGCTTCCATCGACGGGAAGTTCACGACGGCTGCCGTCATCGCCTCCGGCACCGGATACAACTTGACCGTGACTTCGGTGATGATACCCAGCGTGCCTTCGGAACCAATGTAAAGGCGGGTCAGATCGTAGCCAGCCGAGGATTTCTTGGCACGACGCGCGGTGCGAATCACCTTGCCCTCGGGCGTCACCACCGTCAGACCCAGCACGTTTTCTTTCATCGTGCCATAGCGAACCGCATTGGTACCCGAGGCGCGGGTTGCGCACATGCCACCCAGACTGGCATCGGCACCCGGATCGATCGGAAAAAACAAGCCAGTGGATTTCAACTCTTCGTTCAACTGTTTGCGCAACACGCCCGCCTGAACGGTCGCCGTCAGGTCTTCGGCATTGACGGCAAGCACCTGGTTCATTTGTGAAACATCAATACACACACCGCCATGAATCGCCAGCAGATGGCCCTCAAGCGAGGAGCCCGCACCAAAGGCGATGACCGG
>JANORY010000425.1:0-2096 GCA_031415535.1 Burkholderiales bacterium
GCGCGGCCTCGGCATACACTCGAAACATCGGTTCGACTGCCCTCAATCTTGACTCGCTGGAAGGCGGGCAATTCCGTCGCGCGGCCTTTTTTTACCAGCCGCGATTTTCCACGCGGCTCAATTTTGCCGGAAAAACGACCCTCGCCTGGCAGGGAAAAATCAGCTCGCTTGCCCTCGGCTGGGAACATATCGACCCCGAATATGCCACGATGGGTGCCTATTTTTTCCAGAATGACCTCGAAAACTGGACCGTCGCGCCCGCCTTTTCGTTTGCAAAAAACAGGGCGCGATTCAGTGGCAGCCTCGGTTTTCAGCGAAACAACCTGCTCGGCAATCGCTCCGAAACCTCCTGGCGGCGCATCGGCGCGGCGAATCTGTCGGTCAATCCGTCGCAGAAATTCGGGGTTGACTTCAATTTTTCAAACTACCGGATGACGCAAACCGCAACCGCATTCGAGCTGTCTGATTCGATGAAACTGGCGCAGCTCACGACCCAAATTTCGGCCACGCCACGCCTCCTTTTCATGCGAGAAAAGACGATGCACTCCCTCGTTTTCAATGTCAATTATCAGTTTCTGGACGATCAGAATCCGCTCACCGAACAGTTCGGCGATGTGCGGGCAACGACTGCCGTGCTGAGTTGGGCGGTTTCATTTCTGGAAAAAAAGACCTCGTTGAACGCCGGTTTGAATGCGTACAAAATCCGCCTCGCCAGTATTGAAACCACCAATTTCGGCCTTTCGGCAGGCGGGTCGCAGCCTTTTCTGGACGATAAACTCAACCTTTCAATTAACGGAAGTCTTGCCCTGCAACAGGTTGGCGGCACGGCAGACGGCTCCATTTCGAGCCTCGGAATGAACGGCAACTGGCGTTTTCATAAAAAACACGGGCTGAATTTTGGCCTCAACTGGCTGCGAAGTACGACCACCTCGCGGGGTCATTTTTCGGAATGGCGTGGGCAGGTGGGCTACTCGTGGCAGTTGCGGTGAGTCTTCGTTCGTGAAAACAGTTTGAGAAAAACATCACCTTTGCCGACCAACATCAATTGGGTAAAAGGCTCAAAATCATGCGAATAGTCAGTATTCAGGTAAAAAATTTCAAGGTTTTCAAGAATACCATTATCCAGAATCTGCCGAATATGTGTGTGTTTCTGGGTTCGAATGGTTCAGGCAAAACAACCTTTTTTGACATTTTTGAATTCCTGAGCGATGCGCTTCAAAACAATGTAACAACCGCCATAAATCGGCGGGGCGGTTTTCAGGAGGTCATTTCGCGCGGAGCTGACCCTAAAAAGGACAAAATTTTTTTTGAAATCAAATTCCGAAATGACCGCGACCAAAAATCACCGCTCATTACCTATTCCGTTGAAATCGGCCTCGAAAATGCCCGCATCGTGGTGGAAAAAGAGCAGCTCAAATATCGTCGGGGGCCAAACGGTCGGCCTTGGCATTTCCTCAATTTTTCGCGCGGCGTAGGCGAAGCCATTACCAACGAAAGCGATTATGGCAAAGAAGGCGCGACCGAAAAACGAACTACGCAACGGCTGTCCAGCCCCGACATTCTGGCGATAAAAGGCCTCGGTCAATTCGAGGAATTTCGGGCCATCAGCAGCTTTCGAAGCCTGCTGGAAAAATGGTACATCTCCAATTTTCGGATTGATAATGGCCGAACCATTTCAGATACCGGCATATCCACACATCTCTCCGTGTCAGGCGACAATCTGGCGCAGGTGACCAAATTCATGTTTGAAAACCATAGATCCATTTTTGATAAAATGCTCCAAAAATTGCCCAAAAGAATTCCCGGACTCAATCAGGTGGAAGCTCGTGAAACGGAAGACGGGCGAATCATCCTTCGATTTCAGGACGAATCGTTCAAAGTCCCTTTTGTTTCCCGATACGTTTCCGACGGCACCATCAAGATGTTTGCCTATCTGGTGCTGCTTCACGACCCGAAGCCGCATCCGCTGCTGTGTGTTGAAGAGCCGGAGAACCAGCTCTACCCGAAGCTGATGGCGGAGCTGGCAGAGGAGTTCCGGCTCTACGCGCACCGTGGTGGGCAGGTGTTGGTTTCCACGCACTCGCCTGACTTCCTGA
>JANORY010000426.1:0-1309 GCA_031415535.1 Burkholderiales bacterium
GCTGCTGATGACGCAAGGCCAGAAAGTCGCTGGCGGTGATCGCTTAGGCAAGACGATTGTTTTCGCCAAAAACAACGATCACGCCGACTTCATCGCCAAACGATTCAATGTCAACTATCCGCAGTTCAAAGGACACTTCGCGCGGGTGGTTACCTATAAGACCGAGTATGCGCAGAGCATCATCGATGACTTCTCTGCGAAAGAGAAAATGCCGCACATCGCCGTCTCCGTAGACATGCTGGACACCGGCATAGATGTGCCAGAGGTTGTAAACCTTGTCTTCTTCAAAGTCGTGCGTTCGAAGACCAAGTTCTGGCAGATGTTGGGGCGCGGTACGCGACTGTGCAAGGACCTCTTCGGCCCGGGCAAACACAAGCAAAATTTTTACGTTTTTGATTTCTGTCAGAACCTGGAATTTTTTAGCCAAAACCCGCCAACGTTGGAAGGGGCGTCAAGCGAACCCCTGAGCACACGGTTATTCAAGGCGAGGCTGGAGATGATCGCTGAACTGGATCAGCGTCAGAAGTATGGCTCCAAGGCTAGCGAGACGTTGGCTCACACTGCGATGGGGCACCCCAACGAAGCACAGCTTCGTGATGAAACCGCCGAATTGCTGCGTGCACGCGTGGTAGCAATGAACATTGACAATTTTGTCGTAAGGCCACGGCGGCAATTCGTTGAGAAGTTCGTCAAGCAGCAAAGTTGGAAGCCTCTTGGTGACGACGACTATGCTGAATTGGTTCACCATATCGCCAGCCTTCCCACGCAAATCGTCGACGACGACGAGGAAGCCAAGCGCTTCGATATGCTGATGTTGCGCACTCAGCTCGCGATCCTAAAGGCAAGACCGGAATTCGCGAGCCTGAAGCAAAAAATCCAGGTGATCTCCAGAGCCTTGGAGGACCAAGTCGCAATACCGGCAATCAAGTCGGAAATTGAGCTTATCAGTTCCGTCGCCGGTGACGAATGGTGGGACGACGTGACCGTACCGATGTTGGAGACCGTTCGGCGCCGTCTCCGTGCATTGATTAAATTGATTCCGAAGGGTCAAAAGAAAATCGTGTACTCGGACTTCGAGGACGAGCTTGGCGAGGTTGTCCAAGTCGATCTCCCGCAAGTAACCGCCGGATTGAATATGAGCAAGTTCAAGGAGAAGGCCCGGCAATTTCTGAAAGCGCACGAGGCCCACTTATCGCTTCAGCGACTGCGCCGAAATCAGCCGCTGACGGCCACTGACCTCGTCGAATTGGAGAAGATGTTGATCGATGCCGGTGGAACCAAACCGCTGATTGAAGAGGCGAAGGAGAAA
>JANORY010000427.1:0-8440 GCA_031415535.1 Burkholderiales bacterium
GGCAGAGGCAGTAGTCGACCCGATCATCGTCGAGCACGACAAGTTAATGAAGGTGCTCGATAAGTTCGTCAAGACCGCCAACGATCAGCTCTCGTCGATGATCGACGATTCCTTGGATCTTGAGGTTACCAATGACGATCAGGCCGCCCAAGTCGCCGACGCGGCCGAGGTCGATGACGCACCGGTCGTCAAATTCCTGCAAAAAATTCTGCTCGATGGAATCCAGAGTGGCGCTTCGGATATTCACTTTGAGCCGTATGAGAAGTTCTACCGGATCCGTTTTCGAATCGACGGCGAACTGCGCGAGATCACCCAGCCGCCGTTGGCGATCAAGGACAAACTGTCGTCGCGGATCAAAGTTATTTCCCGTCTCGACATTTCCGAGAAGCGCGTGCCGCAAGACGGTCGCATGAAGTTGGTCATGTCGGGTAATCGAGCGATCGATTTTCGGGTCTCGACCTTGCCGACGCTGTTCGGCGAGAAAATCGTGATGCGTATTCTCGATCCCTCCTCCGCCAAACTGGGGATTGAGGCACTGGGCTACGATCCCGATCAAAAGGACAAGCTGCTTGAAGCGGTCAAACGGCCGTACGGCATGGTGCTGGTCACCGGCCCGACCGGTTCGGGGAAAACCGTTTCGCTCTACACCTGCCTGAACATCTTGAATCAGCCCGGCGTCAATATTGCCACCGCCGAAGATCCGGCCGAGATCAACTTGCCCGGTATCAACCAGGTCAACGTCAATGACAAGGCCGGCCTGTCGTTCGCGGTCGCGTTGAAGTCCTTTCTGCGGCAAGATCCGGATGTCATCATGGTCGGTGAAATTCGCGATCTCGATACCGCCGATATTGCGATCAAAGCGGCGCAGACCGGCCACATGGTCATGTCGACATTGCACACCAACGACGCACCGACCACGCTGACCCGCCTGATGAACATGGGCGTAGCACCGTTCAACATTGCGTCGTCGGTCATCATGATTACCGCGCAGAGACTGGCCCGGCGCCTGTGCACCTGCAAGCAGCCCGCCGATCTCGATGAAGACGCGTTACGTACTGCCGGTTACCGCGATGAAGATCTCGATGGCACCTGGATGCCGTTTCGCCCGGTCGGCTGCGAGCGCTGCGGCGGCAATGGCTACAAGGGCCGGGTCGGCATTTATCAGGTCATGCCGATCTCGGAGGAGATGCAAAGGATTATTCTGTCCAATGGTAATGCGATGCAAATCGCCGAGCAGTCCAAGCGCGAAAACGTCAATGATTTGCGCCGCTCCGGACTCATCAAGGTCAAGCAGGGCCACACCACGATCGCGGAAGTATTGGGTTGCACCAATGATTAACCAAGCAAGGAATTGAGCAGATGGCCACCAAAGCCGCAAGCATTCGACCCCCGGTGAAGGAGTCAACATTCACCTGGGAAGGCAAGGACCGCGCCGGCAAAATCGTCCGCGGTGAGATGCGTGCGGGTGGCGAACATGTGGTGAGTTCAACGCTGCGCCGGCAGGGCATTACGGTCAAGAGTGTCAAGAAACGCCGGCTAAAAAAGGGTGGCAAGATATCCGAGAAAGACATCACCCTGTTCACCCGGCAGTTATCGACCATGATGCGCGCCGGCGTGCCACTGTTGCAGGCCTTCGATATTGTCGCCAAGGGCACCTCCAACAACGCCGTCGCCAAGCTCTTCACCGACATCAAACAAGATGTTGAAACCGGCTCGTCATTGTCGGCCTCGTTTCGCAAGTATCCGCTGCATTTCGACTCGCTGTTCTGCAATCTGGTCGGGGCCGGTGAGCAGGCCGGTATTCTCGATGATTTGCTCGACCGGCTCGCCACCTACAAAGAAAAAATCATGGCCATCAAGGGCCAGATCAAGTCGGCCCTGTTTTACCCGGCTGCTGTGTTGGGGGTCGCCGCTATTGTTGTGACGGTCATCATGCTGTTCGTCATTCCGGCATTCAAGGATGTGTTCCAGAGTTTCGGTGCCGACCTGCCGGCGCCGACCCTGATCGTGATCGCGATGTCCGACTATTTCACCAAGTATTGGTATCTGATATTCGGAATTACCGGCGGCACTTTTTACTTCTTGATGCAAGCCTGGCGGCGCTCGGCCAAGGTGCAGATGTTCATGGACAAGCTGATGCTCAAGCTGCCGATCTTCGGGTCGGTGATGGAAAAGGCGACGGTGGCGCGGTGGTTGCGCACCTTGGGTACGATGTTCGCAGCCGGTGTACCGCTGGTCGAAGCACTCGATTCGGTCGGTGGTGCCTGCGGTAACTATGTTTATCTGATGGCCACCAAAAAGATCCAGCAGGAAGTTTCAACCGGCACCAGCCTGACCGCGTCGATGCAAAACGTCAACTTATTCCCCAATATGGTCATTCAAATGGCCTTGATCGGCGAGGAATCCGGTTCCCTCGACGGCATGTTGGGCAAAGCGGCCGACATTTATGAACGGGAAGTCGACGAGGCGGTAGCCAGTTTATCGAGCTTGATGGAGCCGCTCATCATGGTGTTTCTGGGCGTACTGATTGGCGGCTTGGTGGTCGCCATGTACTTGCCAATTTTCAAGTTGGGCGAAGTCGTCTGAGGCAGCGCCGCAACCAAAGCTATTGATGCTGATGCTTTAATGTACGCCATGTTTGAAGCGCTCGGGCAATCACCGGTCATGGCTATCCTGTTCACGGGCTTGTTCGGCCTTCTGGTCGGCAGCTTTCTGAACGTCGTGATCTATCGGGTGCCGAAAATGATGGAGCTTGCCTGGGCCGTCGAAGCCGCAGAATTGCGCGGCGAAGCAACGGTGGCGCAACCAAGCTTTAATCTCGTTAGCCCACGCTCAAGCTGTCCGCACTGCGGCCATCAGATTCGCGCCTGGGAAAACATTCCGATTCTTTCCTGGCTATTTCTGCGCGGTAAATGTTCAGCCTGCAGCGCGCGCATCTCGGCACGTTATCCGATCATTGAGGCGGTGACGGCCGGACTCAGTGCGGCGGCGGTCGCATTCTTTGGCTTCAACACACTGGGCCTGGCCGCCGTCGTCTTCAGCATGATCTTGCTAACCTTGGCGATGATTGATGTCGATACACAATTGCTGCCGGACTCAATCAACCTGCCGTTGCTGTGGCTTGGCCTGAGCGCTAACCTGTTCGGCCTGTTTGCACCGCTGCGCGATGCGGTGATTGGCGCGATGTTCGGTTACCTGTTGCTTTGGTCGGTCTACTGGTTGTTCAAGCTCGCAACCGGCAAGGAAGGCATGGGCTACGGTGACTTCAAATTGTTGGCAGCCCTGGGTGCCTGGTTTGGCTGGCAATCGATACCGGCGATTATCTTGCTCTCCTCGATTGTCGGTGCGGTTATTGGTATTGCGCTGATCATTCTGGCCAAGCGTGGCCGTGAAGTGCCGATGCCATTTGGACCCTATCTGGCCGGTGCCGGCTTGCTGATGCTTTATGTGCGCGAACCCATTAACTCACTGCTGCTGCGAGTTTAAGATGGACGTGACCGCAATCAATCAGCAGCCAGACCAGCAGCCAGGCGGGTTAACCCAAAAGCCGTTTCTGGTTGGCCTCACCGGCGGTATCGGCAGCGGTAAAACGACGGTCGCCGACCAGTTCTCGGCACTCGGCGTGACGCTGGTCGATGCCGATCTGATCGCCCATCAAATGACCGCACCGAACGGTCCGGCTATGCCGGCGCTGATCGCGGCCTTTGGTGCCGACATTGCAGCCGCCGACGGCCGTATGGATCGAAGCGTCATGCGCGACAAGGTGTTCAAGGACCCGAGCGCACGGGCGCGCCTTGAGGCCCTATTGCATCCGATGATTCGCGCGGAAAGTGATCGCCAGATTGCCGCCGCACGCAGCCCCTACGTCATGACGGTGGTACCCCTGCTGATAGAAACCGGTGGCCACAAAAAGAGAGTGCAGCGTGTCCTGGTCGTCGACTGCCCGGAGGAAGTACAAATTGCCCGAGTCATGGCGCGCAGTGCCTTGCCGCGCGATCAGGTACTTGCGATCATGAAGGCACAGGCTAGCCGCGCGCAACGATTGGCTGCCGCCGATGATGTGGTGGATAACGGCGGCGAAGCCGGCGCGATCGCCGCACAAGTCCAAATGTTGCATCGTCAGTACCTGAAGTTGGCTGCTGATAAACCGACCGGTTTGTAAAGAAACGGCGTTTCATTCACAATCCGGGCTCATTCGAGGAATCCCCATCAGGACCCGTCCGTTTTGATTCTTTATGAGTACCCATTTAACGAGCGAGTTCGCACACTGATGCGGCTCGAGGATCTGTTCGAGCGAGTCGAGTATTTTTCGCGCAAGGAACAGCCCAACGATCATCATGCTGCGTTAATGACGCTGTTTGACGTGCTGGATGTCACCGCGCGAGCCGACCTGCGGACCGATACCGTACAGGAGTTGGAGCGGCATCGGCAGACCTTAAATGCGTTTCGGGGCAGCCCGGACGTCTCCACCGAAGCGCTCGACCAAGTGCTGGCACAAGTCGACACGGCAGTTAGCCGCATGAACGCGATTACCGGCAAGACCGGCCAACATTTGCGCGATAACGAATGGCTGATGAGCATTCGTAGCCGCGCGATTATTGCCGGCGGGGCCTGCGAGTTTGATCTGCCGTCCTATCACGCCTGGCAAAACCGTCCGGCCTCGACGCGGCAACGCGACCTGGCGAAATGGACCGAGCCGTTCCGCCCGTTGGTCAGCGGTCTGACCATTGTGCTCAAACTGCTCCGCGAAAGTGCCCATCGCTCGAAACTGCAGGCACAGGCCGGCAGCTTTCAACAACCGCTGGGTGGCAAAACCTACCAGATGGCGCAAGTCCGGCTCGACCCCTCGCAAGGTGCTATTCCCGAGATCAGCGCCAACAAGTATCTACTGTGGATTCGTTTTACCGCCCAGGACGGCGATCTGCGGCCTAAACCCTTTGACGGCACCGTTGACTTCGAGCTCTCGCTGTGCAACTTTTAGCGACCTGTAGAAGCCATTTCGGATAAAGATCGTGGCCGCGCGCAAACCACCGATTGTGAAGTGCCCAAGATGTGGCAAACCCGCTGTGTTTGCGCCCAGCAATCCGTCGCGGCCGTTCTGCTCACCACAATGCAAGACCATTGACCTGGGGGCCTGGGCGTCCGACGAATACGTGGTGCCCGGTAATCCCTTGGAGAGTGTCCTTGAGGACGATTCTGAGCGTAAGCCGTCTTAAGGAAACGCCGGGCCGCTCCCAAGTTTCCTTGACCCCCTCGGGGGGCCTGACGCGAAGCGGCAGGTCTGGGGGCGCTCTTAAGCGTCGCGCTGTATTCAAAGCTCGCGAATAATCCCGTGCGCCCCGGCCGTGCGCGCCCGTGCAAGGTTCCGTTCAAAGACAAACAACGGCAATTGGGTGATCCGAGCCAATGCGCCGCGCGCGGCGACGCCAACAGACCGATCGACGATCACCCAATCAAAACCCAAATCTGCTGCCTGGTCGATCTCGATTCGATCGGAACATGCCAAACCATTGATGTTCCGGGCATCGACCGGATGGCGACCAACCAGTCGCTGCCGGGACCAGAGTTGCCCACCCCACGGAATTTGAGGGTTGCCGACGCCACCGCTAGCCGCGAGTTCCGCGTCGGTCTGCAGCACGAGCGGCCAGCCTCGATCTTCAGTCAGCTGACTCAGTTGCTGGATCATGTTTTGAAAACCAGTCTCGGCGATATCAACACCTTCAAGACCGGTGAGCAGCAGCATCGAGCGCGTCGGCTCAGTGAATACCTCTGACAGTCGATCGGGCTGCGCCAGGATTTTCGCCAAGGCTTCGGCCGACAGGCTGCAAATTTGCATCGGTAGCCTGAGCCATTCGATGACCGGTAACGCAGCCGGCAGAATTGGCTGAACATCGAGCGCTGCAATAGGCTGCCAGCGCAGTTGCTGGCCCTCGCGTGATTGCGGTTCGCCCAAATAACGAGTGACACGCTGAAAATGCAATCGTACATGGGCATGCGGATAGTTAAACTCACGCACCACCCAAGGCACTGATTCAATCACCGTCAAGCCGAGTTCTTCATGCAACTCGCGACTCAGCGCCTGTTCAACCGATTCGCCAGCCTCGAGTTTGCCGCCTGGAAACTCCCACCAGCCGGCATAAGGTTTACCGGCCAGGCGCTGCCCGAACAGAACCGCACCGTCGTCACGAAACACCACCCCAACCGCAACCTCAAGCACCGGCTGCGCGGCACTGGTCGGCGTCGCCGGTGCGCTCACGCCTGACGCGAAGCGGCAGGTCTGGGGGCGCTCCTCATAAGTGTCGCTTGGCCGGCTTTCGAGCATTAACAGCACGCGTACCAGCGAAGTCCTTGGCAAACTGCCAGGCTACTCGACCGGAACGGGAACCACGCTCCAGTGCAAATCGCAAGGCGTCGCCGCGCGCCGCAGCAATGGTCTTGGCGTTGCAACCGAAATGAGCCAACCAGTGCGACGCAATGTTCAGGTAATCGTCCTGCCGGAACGGATAGAACGACACCCATACGCCAAAGCGTTCGGAAAGCGAAATCTTCTCCTCGCTAGTCTCGCCCGGATGTATTTCGCCATCGTCCTGGTGTTTGTACTCGAGATTCTCTTTCATGTACTCGGGCATCAAATGGCGGCGGTTCGAGGTCGCGTAAATCAGTACATTGTCGGACTGCGCGGCGACCGAACCATCGAGCGCAACCTTCAGTGCTTTGTAGCCGGGCTCGCCTTCATCAAACGACAAGTCATCGCAGAACACGATGAAGCGCTCAGCGCGCTCGCCGACCAGATCGACAATATCCGGCAGGTCAACCAGGTCGTCTTTGTCGACTTCGATCAGACGCAATCCTTTGCCGGCGTAGGCGTTCAGACAAGCCTTGATCAGGGAAGATTTGCCGGTACCTCTTGAGCCGGTCAAGAGCACATTGTTGGCGGGCAAACCTTGTACAAATTGGCGGGTATTACGTTCGATCGCCGACTTCTGCTCGTCAACGTTTTTCAGATCGGCCAGTGTGATGCCGGATACGCCACGAACCGGCTGTAGAAACCCCTGCACACCGAAGCCGGTGTGTCGGCGCCGCCAACGATAAGCGATCGACTCGTCCCAGACCGGTTGACGAGTAGACGGTAACAGGGCCTCGATACGATCGATCAGTTTTTCAGCGCGATCGGCAATGCGCTTCAAATCACTCAACGGATTCATTTCGATGAGTTATGTTCGTGTTTCATTAGTGTCGGAGTCGTGAAAATCGGCAGTGAATTCAGGAACGATAGTCGGCATTGATCGAGACGTATTCATGCGAGAAATCGCAGGTCCACACCGTCGTAGCCGACCGGCCCCGCGCCAGCAGTACCCGAACCGTTATCTCTGGTTTTTTCATTACCGCCTGGCCTTGTTCTTCCCGATACTCGGGATGTCGGCCACCGGCTGTCGCGACATGGACATCGTCGAGAAACAATTCAATATGATCGACATCCAGATCATCAATGCCGGCATAACCAATCGCACACAGTATCCTGCCCAGATTCGGATCGGAGGCAAAAAAAGCGGTCTTGACCAGCGGCGAGTGCGCAATCGCGTAGGCAACTTTGGCGGCCTCGGCTTCATCGCCCGCCTGTTCGACCGACACGGTAATGAACTTGGTCGCACCTTCGCCGTCACGGGCAATGGCCTGCGCAAGTTGCTGCGCTACGGCTACGATCAGGGCGAACAACTCGCGCGTCGGCGCCGAATCGGACTCGCTTACGCGAAGTGAACCCTTGCCGCTGGCGATCAGAATAAACGAGTCGTTGGTCGAGGTATCGCCATCAACGGTCACCCGGTTAAAACTCTGATCCGCCGCTTCGCGAACCCAACGCGCCAATAGCGTTTGAGAAACGGCGGCATCGGTCGCCATAAAGCTCAACATCGTCGCCATATTCGGGCGGATCATGCCGGCGCCCTTGCACATACCGGTTACGGTGACCGGTTTGCCGTCAATCACGGCGCTGCGCGACACCACCTTGGCGACCGTGTCGGTCGTCATGATGGTTTCACCGGCAATCGCCCAGTGGTTCTCGCTCAGATCGGCGTAGGCTTGCGGCAGGCCAGCCGTCAGACGCTCGAGCGGCAGCGGCTCCAAGATAACGCCGGTAGAAAACGGCAATACCTGTTCCGGCTTGATATTCATCAGCTTCGCGAGCAGGGCGCAGCTCGCCCGCGCATCGGCCAAACCACTAGCACCGGTACCGGCATTGGCACAGCCGGTATTTATCAGCAGTGCGCGAATCGCTGCCGTCGAATGCGGCCGGGTCAATCCAAGATGTTCGCGACACACCTGTACCGGCGCGGCGCAAAAGCGATTGCGGGTAAACACGCCGGCCACGTTGGAGCCGGGCGCGAGCGCGATGATTAATAAATCGCGACGATTTGGCTTTCGGATAGCGGCACGTGCCGCG
>JANORY010000428.1:0-1331 GCA_031415535.1 Burkholderiales bacterium
TGTTGCTGTTGACGTTGTTGGCGGACGCGGTCGGCGGTCGCGTTTTTGTCGGCGGTTCCGCAGATTTTCACCACCGATTCGAGTGCCCCTTTTGTGATTACCAAAAATTTTCCGTCGCTCCATTGATGGACGGTGGTCATCATTTTCCGCTCGGCATCGAACGGGAGTTCGGCGACTCTGGGGAAATTTTCGGGTTTGACGGCCTTCAAATTTGTTTCTGAAAAAGCGGCCAACGCCAGCTCGGTCGATTCGCCGACGGGTTTGCCTGCCCCGTCTTTTTTCACGTCGTGATTGAGGGCCATGCAAAGCAACAGCGTGTCAATCGGCGAAAGAGACAGCCCGGCGGGCGCGTTTTCAGGTGAAAAAGTCTCGGTGACTATCATCCTGTTTTGGGTGAGCGTGCCGGTTTTATCGGTGCAGATATAGGTGACCGACCCCAGCGTTTCGACGGCTGGCAGTTTGCGGATGAGTGCTTTTTTGCGCACCAGCCGCCGCGCACCGAGCGCGAGGGCGATGGTCACGACGGCGGGTAATGCCTCCGGGATGCCCGCGACGGCCACCGAAATAGCAGTCAAAAGCATCTCCATCGGGTCTTCGCCGCGCAGCAGACCAACCCCGTAAATCACCCCGCAAATGCCGACGACGGCTATCGAAAGTTTTTTGCTGAAATCGGCGAGCCGTTTTTGGAGGGGTGTCAGCACCTCGTCTTGCTGCAACATTTGGGCGATTTGGCCTATTTCGGTCTGCATTCCAGTCGCCACCACGACTCCGCTGCCGCGTCCGTTGGCGACGACCGTGCTTTTGTAAGCCATATTGGTGCGGTCGCCGAGGGGCATTTTTTTGTCGGCCAATGGCTCGGTCTGTTTTTCAGCGGCCTGCGATTCGCCGGTGAGCGAGGCTTCTTCGATTTTCAGGGCAACGGATTCGAGCAGCCGGAGGTCGGCGGGTACGAGATTGCCCGTTTCGAGCACGACCACATCGCCCGGCACGAGGTCGGCGGCATCCGTTTCGACGGGCAGGCCGTCGCGCAAAACCGTTGCGGCAGGCGGCGACATTTTTTTCAAGGCCTCCATCGCTTTTTCCGCCCGGTATTCCTGGACGAAACCGACGACGGCGTTCAAGACCACGATGACCAAAATGACGACCGTATCTTTCAAATCTCCAATCAGGCCAGACACGATGGCTGCCGCCAGCAAAATCAGAATCATCGTGTCCTTGAATTGCCACAGGAACATCAGCCAGGCGGGCTTCTTCTTTTTTTCGGTCAATTCATTTCGCCCGTGCTTTTTCAGCCCCGCTGCCGACCGGGCAACGGAAAGACCGGCGAGCTG
>JANORY010000429.1:0-2543 GCA_031415535.1 Burkholderiales bacterium
CGGCCCGGCCGGTTGCGGCGCCGCGTGGCACACAAATCAGTTGCAAGAATTGGTTGATCGAGGCGGCTTATCGAATGCTGCAAAATAATCTAGATCCGGAGGTTGCCGAGAATCCGGATGAACTGGTGGTCTACGGCGGCATTGGCAAGGCGGCGCGAAATTGGGATTGTTTCGAGGCCATTCTGGTGGCGCTGCGGGCGCTGGGCGAAGACGAATCACTGCTGATTCAGTCCGGCAAACCGGTCGGAGTGTTCAAAACCCATATTGATGCACCGCGGGTGCTGATCGCCAACTCGAATCTGGTGCCGCGCTGGTCAACTTGGGAACATTTCCACGAACTCGATCGCAAGGGCCTGATGATGTACGGCCAAATGACCGCCGGTTCCTGGATCTATATTGGCAGCCAAGGCATTATTCAAGGTACCTACGAAACCTTCGTCGAAGCAGGCCGCCAGCACTACGGCGGTGACCTGGCCGGGCGTTGGATACTGACCGCTGGTTTGGGCGGCATGGGCGGCGCGCAACCTCTGGCCGCCAGTTTCGCCGGTGCCTCGTCGTTGACCATTGAATGTCAGCAGTCGCGAATCGATTTTCGGCTGAACACTCGTTATCTCGATGAACAAGCCACCGACCTGGATGATGCATTGGCCCGTATGGCCCGTTATTCAGCGCAGAAAAAGGCGGTTTCGGTCGGGCTGCTGGGTAACGCCAGCGAGATTTTTCCAGAATTGGTTCGACGGGCGCGCGCCGGTCAGGCCCGCCCCGATCTGGTCACCGACCAAACCTCGGCGCATGATCTCATCAACGGTTACCTGCCGGCCGGCTGGAGCTTCGAGCAATGGCAAAGCGCGCGCAACGACGCCACGCAACATGCCCGCTTGCGCGATGCGGCGGCGCACAGTTGTTACCAGCAAGTCCAAGCGATACTCGAGTTCCAGGGCATGGGCGTTCCAACCGTCGATTATGGCAACAATATTCGTCAGGTTGCGCTCGATGCAGGTCTTACGAATGCCTTTGATTATCCGGGGTTCGTTCCGGCGTACATTCGACCGCTGTTCTGCCGCGGTAAAGGGCCGTTTCGCTGGGTGGCTTTATCCGGTGATCCCGCCGATATCTACGCCACCGATCGCAAAATGAAGGAGCTGTTTCCGGAAGATCGGCACTTGCACCGTTGGCTCGACATGGCCGGTGAGCGGATTGCTTTTCAAGGGCTGCCGGCAAGAATCTGCTGGATCGGCTTGGGCGAACGTCACCGCGCCGGCTTGGCGTTCAACGAGATGGTCAAGAGCGGCGAACTGAAGGCACCGATCGTCATTGGTCGAGACCATCTTGACGCCGGCTCGGTGGCCTCGCCTAATCGCGAAACCGAAGCGATGAAGGACGGAAGTGATGCGGTCTCGGATTGGCCGATGCTCAACGCATTGCTGAACACGGCCGGTGGCGCGACTTGGGTTTCATTGCATCACGGCGGCGGCGTCGGACTCGGTTACTCGCAACACGCTGGGGTTGTCATCGTCTGTGATGGCACCGAGGCGGCCGCACGACGAATTGAGCGGGTGCTCTGGAATGACCCCGCCACCGGCGTCATGCGACACGTCGACGCTGGCTATGAAACGGCGATCGAAAGTGCGCAAGAACATGGCTTGAATTTGCCGATGATGGGGCGTTGACGAGGTTGCGTTGACGAATTTGCCTCGGCTTATCGATGCCGGAAGTTCGCTGGCCGTTTCTGCAGGAATGCCGCCACGCCTTCGTCGGCATCCGCTCGGGTAAAGACGTCGCGAACCACTTCGTCTTCTACTGCAAGACCCGCGTCGCTTACTTCAACACCCGCTGCCGACACACAGCGTTTGATGCCGTCAATAGCCGGTTGACTAAACTGCGTTACTTCACGTCCAAAGTTCAGGGCCGCGTCGACGATCGTTAAGGGATCGGGCGCGATCCGATGAATGAGTCCGATGGCGAGTGCCTCCGTAGCACTGACGACGCGACCGGTCAACATCATTTCGAGTGCGCGCGATTGCCCGACCAGCGCTGGCAAGAACTGCGTACCGCCGTAGGCCGGCAACAAGCCCAGCTTGATTTCGGGCAGAGACAGATTGACATGTGCCTTGGCGATTCGAAGTGTGCAGGCCATGGCGAGTTCGAGTCCGCCGCCAAACGCCAGACCATTCAAGGCAGCCACCGACAAAATCGGTGAGCGCGACAATCGGACAAACAGCGCTCGGGCCCGCTCGCTCTTGTCCAGACTTTGCTGCTTTGCCATGCCGGCGGTTTCAGCGAGATCGGTGCCCGCACAAAATGCTTTGTCACCGCTTGCCGTGATGATCAGCAGCCGCGCCCCGCGCGACTCGAGCGAGTCAAGCAACACTGCCAATCCTGCAAGGATTGGCTTGGTGATCGCATTTAGCTTGGACGGCCGGGACAATCGGAATACTGCACCGTCCGGCAGTTCCTCGACGGCATAGTCATTGGCAGCAGTCATGATCAAAAAAGTCTAATCTTTCTCGGACCAGAACTGTCCGCCGGTGGCCCAATCGGAC
>JANORY010000430.1:0-7536 GCA_031415535.1 Burkholderiales bacterium
ACGCCGACCAGATTGACCACCGCATCGACGCGTGCAACCAGGCCTTTTAACAGCGCGGGTTGATAGATATCGACCTGTACCACCTCAACAGTTGGCAAGACCAGCAAATGTCTGACGCGCTCGCGACGACGAGACGGAACCAGGACCTGGTGGCCGTGGGCCGCCAATCGGGCGACCAGCTCGCTGCCAATAAAACCGCTGCCACCAATCACCAGTATTCGTCGATATTTCATGTCGGTATTTTACGAGAATCGCGCTGCAAGTCTGCCGAGGCCATGAATCAGGGCAGCTCTGAAGGTGCCGCCGCTTTCGGCGAAACACTGCCGAGCCGTTGCTTGAGCGATTGCGGCTGGCCGCTGAACAAGGCCGAGTAGAACGTGGCGTTCGAGAGCACCTTCTTGACATAGTCGCGGGTTTCACTGAACGGGATAATCTCGGCGAATATGGCACCTTCCACGGTGTTCGGTAAGGTCGATCGCCAATTACGCGGGCGGTTCGGCCCAGCGTTATAGGCGGCCGACGCGAGTACGGCAGAGCCTTCGAGATCGTCGAACACACTCTTCAAATAAAACGTTCCGAATCGCAGGTTGGTTTGCAGCTCGGATAATTGCTCGACCCGGAAATCGGTGACGGCCAGCTTGCGCGCAATCCAGCGCCCGGTAGCCGGCATGATCTGCATCAGGCCGGATGCGCCCACCGATGAGCGGGCGTCCATCAGGAATCGCGACTCCTGACGAATCAGCCCGTAGACCCAGGCCGGATCGAGCCCGGCGTCTTTGGCAAAGGGCTTCAATTCTTCGTGGAAGGGCGTGATGAAGCGCAGCGCAAAGTCGTGTTCAGTTTGTGTGCGATCGGCCGTGTTGACACAACGATCCAATATCCTGCGACGACAGGCCCAATCGGCCAGCGCGAGCAGGGAGCGATCGCTCATGCCGCGCAACTGATAGTTCCATTCGCGGTTACCTTCCATCCGCAGCCCGAGCCGGTAGAACTCCATGGCTCGCGCAATTCCTTCGTTCCGATCGATATCAGCGAGTTCGGTTTCGGTGACCGCGCTGGCGCGCATCGGCACGTTGGTCAGTACGCCTAATTCTTCAGCGGCCAGTTGTCCGTAGAAATGGAACTGACCGGCAATCGTCTTCAACAAGGTTTCCGAGGCTTCCTTGCGGCCTTGCGCTAAATGCGCTCGGGCAATCCAGTAGACCCAGGTCGGATCGCGCTGCAGCGCCGGGCTCATTCGCCTGACCACCGCATTCAATAGATTCCAGTCTTGCGCTCGCAGGGCGGCGCGCGCCAGCCAGACCAAGGTTTCGTCGCCGATCGGCGCGGACTCTTTCGCATTCGGGGTCGCCGCGCTATTGCCGGTGCTACCAGCGATTCCGCTACTGCCACCGAGCGCTTCACGAGTCCATTTAAGCGCTTCGGGTTCGAGCTTGCGCATCGAAGCGGCGGCGATTTGTGACCAGGCGAACTGCTTCTCGGCGGCGTTCAGGTTCGAGTTGCCCAAGCGTTCGGCGGCGGCGGCGGTATCTTGCCGCGCCAGTCGGGACAGGGCGATTTGCTCAATCTCGCGGCTGCCCGCCGCGTGCGCCAGCGCCCGCATCGGCTGCGAGAGCGCCTGCTCGATCCGCTCGAGATCGGCACCGGTCAGTACCGCCACCCGACGAATGCTGTTGGCCGAATTAAATTCCAGCGCTTGCAAAAGTTGCCGGTAAACATCCTCGCGCTTGAAGACGCCGGTACGAATCAAGGTCTCAATCAGCGTCACACAGGCTTCGCCAAGCTCCCGGGTTTGGCCGAGCAAGGCTCGCGCGGCCGCAGTGACCGCCTCGCCGCGTACCGCTTTGGCGCTTAACTGGTAACAATGGGCCTGGGCGTCGTCTTGTAGCACCCAGAGGGGATACTGGCTTTCGATCACCGCCCACTCGCTGCGACGACCGAGATTAAGCATCCAGTCGCGACGCAACAAATCGGTCACCAGCGTAGCGGGGTTGGCCGCGATGAACTTGCGTACTTCAGCGTCCAGTCCGGCGTTCGAGTCGCTGCGTCGCTCGGCAAGCTGCAAGCGTAAAGACCAGTAGTTGATATACAGTTTGAGCGGATGTTCGCCGGCCTTTGGGGCCAATTGCTCGAAGCGTTGCTGATTGTCCGATGCCATCGCCGCGCGGGCCTGCACAAACGCATCATCAGCGCTCAGTGATTCAATCGACTTCTGGTTTGTTTGGCGATCGCTGCGCGCAGCAGCAATGCCCAGGCCCTGGAAATCGGTGCCAGGCACTCCGGGAAGCAAGCCGACTGCGATTAAGCTGACTGCGAGGAAGCCGACTGCGAGTGAGCGGGTACACATGGCTGCGCCTGCGTTGGTGGGTAGAATCGGCGCGAGCGGATCCGTTTCCCCGTATTCAGAAGAGGTCATTGTTGATAGAGCCACCGGTTAGCCCAGGATTATCTCTTGATAATGGTGCCAACGGTGATCGATCAGCGGCGCGACGGCGCTTCATTGCTTGGCGACAACAGATCGCGCCGGAATTGCGGGCGCAATGGGATGCACTGTTGTGCGAAAGTCTCTGGGGCTTGCTGCAGACTCAGCTTGCAAGCCCAGCCAAGCCCGTTATTGGTGTGTATTGGCCGATTCAGGCGGAACCCGATCTGCGGCCCCTTTATGAGCGGATCTGGCAGTCCGCGCAGTCAAGCGATTGGCAACTGGCACTGCCCAAGGTGCTGGGCAAGGATAAGCCGCTGGTGTTCGGCCGCTTGCTTGCGGACGGTGCGTTGCGCAGCGCCGGATTTGGCGTGCAAATTCCTGAACCCTTCGAGCCGATCGAGCCGGATCTGCTGATCATTCCCTGTGTTGCTTTTCGAGCCGATGGCTTTCGTCTGGGCTATGGCGGCGGTTATTACGACCGGACGCTGGCGGCGCGTGCGTTGCGCACGATCGGTGTGGCCTACGACGGCTCTGAATGGCCAGCCTACGAAGCTCAGCCGCATGACCGCCAACTGGACTGGCTGCTTACACCAAGCCGAACGCGGACATCTCTTTTTCCTGCTGCTTCTTGCGTTCGCGAAACCAGGTGACGAACTTGCTGGCCGACAGGGCCTTTGAATAGAGATAGCCTTGGGCAAAGTCACAGCCCAGGCGCTTGAGAATTGCTTCGGCTTCGATGGTCTCAACGCCTTCGGCCAAGGCGCGCATGTCGAAGGTATGCGCCAGATCAACCAGAGCGTTGACAATGCGCTCGTCGCCGCGCTCGGTGGTAATGTCGCGGACAAAGGTCTGGTCAATCTTCAGCTCTTGCAACGGGAACTGGCGCAGGTAGGCAAACGACGAGTAGCCGGTGCCGAAGTCATCAATCGCCAGATGGCATCCGAGCGCTTTGAGCTGATTCATGAACTCCAGCGCGGTACGCTCGTTTTGTACGATTGAGCTTTCAGTCAGCTCAAGCGTCAAGTTGCGCGGGTCGGCACCCCAGGTCGACAGTGCCTGTGAGACTTGCGTCGGAAAGGTCGGATCGGAGAGCGACAATGCCGAAATATTGATGGCGACACGAACATCAACCTCATGGGTTTTCCAGAACATCTGGTGACGCAGCGAGGTGTTTAGAACAAACTGGGTCAACTGACCCATCATGCCTCGTTCTTCGCAGATCGACGCGATTAGTTGCGGGCTGACCGCGCCGCGTTTCGGGTCGGTCCAGCGGATCAGTGCCTCGACTGCTACGCAGGCGTCGGTGCGCAGGTCGATCTGCGGCTGGAAGAACACTTCGAGATCATTGTTTTGCAGCGCGTGTCGCAAATCGCGTTCGAGATCGTTGCGATTGATCATCGCCTCGTCGGATTCAAGCTCGGTAATCTCGACTCGCTCATCGGACTGCGCGGCGGCGGCGCAGGCGTCGGCAGCCGCCACCAGCAGCACCATCGGGTCGGCACCGCCGGCGCGCTTTAACCAGGCCGCGCCGACGGTTGGGCGCAACTGTACGATCAATTCCTCATTGTTGTGCTGAATATGAATCGGCCGCGCCAGCCCTTGCTGAATGGTGCGGGCGGCCAGCTCGCCAAGCGCTGCATTGGGCAGGTCGGCCAGCAGCAGCCAAAGCTCTTCGTGAGAGACCAATGCGTAACGGTCGAGCGGTCGTAAAATAGCCTGAATACGCTTGATGACATCGAACATGACTGGTCGTGAAACCGATTGCTGGGCGAGCGCCTGCAGCCGATCAGAACGGTTCAGGTTCACCACCATCAATACACTGCGCGAAGCGGCCCCGGTCTTCAGGATTTCGCCGGTGTGATGCAGTAACTCGCGCGCCGATAAACGCGCCGAAGCCCGCGCCGTTGGCGCTGCCGTTGGCGCTGTCGTGGTCACCGTCGTTGGCGCTGTCGTCGGCACCGCTGACGGTACGGTCGCGGGCGACCCATCGTCAACCCGATCCGGTAAAACCAGTGCGTCGTGGTTAGATGAGGTTGTTGGCATGAGCCACATTGTCTGCGTAGTAGTCACGGAGCTTTAAGCCAAAGGCGCCCATGGGTAAGCCGCGGGCGATGCGCAGTCGCTGTCCTTGCTCGTCGGACTTCGATCCGAACAGGTCGCGCTCAACCGGGTTGGACAGCGGCCGCTTGTCGGGCCAGGTCAGCATCAGCACCTTCGGTTCCAGTCGGCGCACCCGATTCTGGGCGACTACCACCGCAATTTCGCCGCTCGAAAGCTCGACCAGGGTACCGACCGGGAACACGCCGATCGATTGCACGAATTGCTCAACCAGCGCCTCATGAAATGAAGTGCCGGCCCAGTGATACATATTGACCAGCGCATCCTGCGGGGCCTGGGCATTGGCGTAGGGTCGTGAAGTCGTCAACGCCGAAAAACAATCGGCAATGCCGGCGATCCGACCGTAAACACTGATCGCATCGGCCTTCAAGCCAGCCGGATAACCGCTGCCGTCCATACGTTCATGATGCTGCAAAATACCCATCTCAACCTCCGGCGGCAACTTGCCGGTGGTGTTCAAGGCTTCGATGCTGTACTGCACATGCATCTTCACTGCGTCGTGTTCCTTGGGCGTCAACATGCCAGGCTTCTCAAGCAGGGCGCGCGCGACATTGAGTTTTCCGACGTCGGCCAACATGCCAATCATGCCGAGCTGACCGAGCTGTTCCTTTGGAAAACCGAGGTGTCGGCCCAACGACACCATGTATAGCGACACTCGAACCCCATGCGAGTAGGTGGTGGCGTCTTCGTCGCGCAGGCGGGCGATCCACATCATCGCGTCCGGGTTGGACACCATGCTCTCGACCATGTCATCGACCGAACCCTGGACTTTTTCAATATCCGGAATGGCACCGCTTCGAATGTCCTGCAGCACGCGCTTGAGGGTTGACTCGGTGCTCTTCAGTGCTGAGCGGGCCCGTGGCAACTCCTCCGGAACGGACTTGCCCTCGGCGTAGCGGACCAGCTTGGTACCGGCCGGCAGGCCACCTCGAATTTCAAGTTGCAGCTCACGTTTGCCGTCCTCAATGTCCTTCGAGCGGCGCTTCGACGATTTGCCGCCGCCACTGAACATATCATTCAGCCCTGACCACAGTCGTTTCCAGATCGGTACGTCGGCTTCCTTGCCGTTGGTGGCTGCACCGGTGCTGGATCTGACGAAATCGCGAAACCGTTGCTGCGAAGCGGCCGGTGCTTTTTCAGGCATTTTGACGCGATGTTTACCGGAAGCCGGCAAGGGTGTTTTTTCGGCTTTGGAGGTTTCTGGTTTGACCTCAGCCTCGGCACCGCGCAAGGATTGAAATTGACCTTTGGCTGTGTTGTCCCGGTCGTCGTCGGCCAGTTGCTCGGAATCGCGAATGCGGCCTGCGACTTCGGCTTTCGACAGATTTAAATCGACATAGACAAATCGACAGTATTCCCGCAAATTCTGCAGCTCGGTGTCGCTGTCAATTTCAAACCCTTGAATCAGAAAAGGGGTATCTACCCAGGGCTTGTCGAGCTGGGCAACCCACATACCGAGGGTGAGCTTGGCGACCGGAATTCTGAAGTGGCTCTGGACCAGCGGTTTGGCCGGCGCAGGCTTTTTCGGCCGGGCGTTGACAGGAGGTATAGCTTGAGTGCTCGACATGGTCTTTTGGATGATTCTCGTCAGAACATCCTAGCCGCTGGGCCGCCTGACCGAAAGTCCGGGCGGCTGAAACGTCGATGCAATGCAGCACTGACCGATTGGCGGTCGTGGGCGCGACCTGGGCGGCGGGCCGGCCGCCACAGTCGCCTAAAGTCGCGCCAGAATGTCCAGACTGGGAGCCGATTGATTCAAGGTATAAAAATGCAGGCCAGGCGCGCCGCCGCTGACCAGTTGCCGGCACATGCTGGCGACTACGTCGAGGCCGAAGTGACGAATCGAATCTCGATCATCGCCAAAACTGATCAGGCGGCTGCGGATCCAGCGCGGAATCTCGGCACCACAACTTTCCGAAAACCGCGCCAGTTGGGTGTAGTTGGTAATCGGCATGATGCCCGCGACGATCGGCAATTCACACCCCTGCTTGCGTGCATCTTCGCAAAATCTGAAGTAGGCATCGGCGTTATAAAAGTATTGCGTGATGACCGAGCTCGAACCGGCCCGCACCTTGGCCATAAAGGCGTCCATATCGGCTTGCGGTGAGCGCGCTTGCGGATGCATTTCCGGGTAGGCCGCCACTTCTATGTGAAACCAATCGCCGGTGGCGCTGCGCACAAACTCGACCAAATCGCTGGCGTAGCGGAATTCGCCAGCGTTCAACATACCCGAGGGCAGATCGCCGCGCAGCGCCACCAGGCGGCGAATATTGTGTTGCTTGAATAAACTCAGCAGTTCGAGAATCGATTCCTTGGTGGCACCGATGCAGGATAAGTGAGGCGCCACCTGCAGACCTTCGGCGGCCATCTCGGTGACCACCGCCAGGGTTTTCTCGCGGGTTGAACCACCGGCACCATAAGTCACGCTGAAGAACTCAGGCTTAGCCTCGTTCAACTGCGCGCGAACGCTGCGCAGCTTGACCACACCCTCGGGTGTGTTGGGCGGGAAAAACTCGAAACTGATCGGAATAGCGCAGACGGCTTTACTCATGGCGACAGCTCACACGGTGACGGGCGTGCAGCGGCGGCGGGAAGCCGCTACGGCACGCACCAAAGAACTCACTAATCAATACGATCGTGATCAATAACGATAATGATCGGTCTTGTACGGGCCTTCCGTTGGCACGCCAATGTACGATGCCTGATCCGCACGCAAGGTGGTCAACTGCGCATTCAGTCGTGACAGTTGCAGACGAGCTACTTTTTCATCGAGATGTTTGGGCAGCGTGTAGACACCAATCGGATAGTCTGCGGTATGAGTGAACAACTCAATCTGCGCAATCGTCTGATTGGCAAATGACGAGCTCATCACATAAGACGGATGTCCGGTGCCGCAGCCCAGGTTGACCAGCCGGCCCTCGGCCAACATGATGATGCGCTTGCCGTCCGGGAAAATGACGTGATCGACCTGGGAGAACATCAAGCCACAGGTC
>JANORY010000431.1:0-1747 GCA_031415535.1 Burkholderiales bacterium
ATGTCACCAAATAAAACCACGCCGCTGATGATGGCCGCGCGCCATAAAAATCCGACCTTGGCGCGCTTTCTGGTCGATGAAGGTGCCGATCCGACGCAGCGCAACGAGAACGGCTGGAGTGTTGCTGATTATTTTGAACGCCACGGTGAAACCAAGGAGGCCGATTGGTTTCGGGCGCGCGCCAAAGAGTTCGAAGCGAAGTACGGCACGATTCAGGCACCAAAGATCAGTTCGCCGCAAACTCGATGATTGCGCATAATGTATATTATGTCAAATAGATAAATCTAGTGCCCTGAATCGGCTGATGCAATCTCAGTTCGCGGCAGGCTTTGTGCCGCGCTGAGTAATTTTGCGACCCAATTTTTGACAATTTCCGGAGTTGCTTAGCAACAAGACTGTTGACCACAGAACAGCAGGATATTGCCGTTCGTACAAGATATTCGCCTCAGGCAGTGCGCCAAATCGTTCCCGCGTATATCTTAGGCAGATGCTTCCCAACGATAATCATTCGGTAGCAGCCGATTTTCGCGACGACCCGATCCTTGTGGCGCTCTTGCGCAAGGCGATTTCGGCCGTTGGCTTCGCCCTGCCCGAATTCGACGATCCAACCTTGGAAAGTCTGTTGACCAGTTACCGCGAAAGCAAGGGCGAGCGCGGCTATAACGCCCAGTTTTCGATGGCCAAACAAGAACTCGACGCACATTCGTCGAAATTTCGCAGCCAGTACGCGTCGGTCCTGGGTGCCTGCCTTTATTCGCAGTTGGATCGCCTGCAAGGTCGCGAGTCGTTTTGGCCGGCACCGGATAATGACTCGCCGGAATTGGTTCCGGATTCGGTGATTGAACGCCGATTGGTGATCGATGAACTAACCCGCCTGGTCGATATCGATGCCGACGAAGGCGTCAAAACCTTCGACGTTCTGGTCTGCAAGGCGCTCGGCCGCCAGTCAACCACCATTCGTGAGAATCCTTTGCGGCCGGCGGTTTTCTTTCACGCGCTCGGTTTGTGCTGGACTCGTGCCAGCAATGATGCCCGTGACGAGTTGCTGATCCTGCGCAAGTTCGGTCCACAAATCGCACACCGAGTCGCTTCCGTGTATCCCGTCATGACGGCGATTCTGAGGACCGGGCTGGGCGTCGCAAAACCGAATTCCAGTGCACTTTTAAAGCGCCGCGGTGACGGCGATGGCAAACTGTATGGCCGCCTTAACGAAGACAAACTGGCGCGAGCCGAGGCAGCGCTCGAGGCGGCATTTGACGAGTCTGATGCTGGCGACCGCAACTCATCGGCGAACTCGGCGCATGATTTTTCAAAGCAGCCGGCCAACAGCCGTAGCCGTACTCAAGTTGCCGATGCGTCGATGGCACAAATCCAGACCGCCCTCGATCACATTGGTGTGATGTTCGAAAACGCCTTGAGCGACGAGCGTTTGCCGATGATCGTTCGGCTGGCGCTGGCGCGCATGCAGTTGCCATTTGCCAAGACCGCGCTGGCCGATCCGGCGAGCCTGGCAACCGCTGACCATCCGTTACGTCGATTGATGCGCGACCTGATGAACCCGACCGGCTGGAACCGACTCGCCGGTGGCCCGGAGGTGCTCGAGGCCATCGTCATGCATATTGGCGTCATCGCTGAATTGCTGAAACGCGAACGAAAAGATCCGACCCGCGATGCGCTGTTATACGAACATTTGCGCAGCCAATTCTTAGCTTTGCGCAGCGCACCGGCACCCCGTATTGCGACTACC
>JANORY010000432.1:0-4926 GCA_031415535.1 Burkholderiales bacterium
CCTTGCGCGGCGATCAGGAAATAGCGCGGCAAGAAGGTCAGGATCGGAATTTCGAGGTCGCGCAGCTCATGCAAATATTCAACGCGAAACTCGAAGGCGGCGTCGCTGTGATACATCTTGTGTTTGCCCACCAGTGTCCGCAAACCATTGGCCGGATCAATTGCCGGGTTCAACAACACCGCTCTGCAGCCGGTATGTTCGGCCAAATAAGTGGCATAGAAGCCGCCCAGCGAGCTGCCCACCAGGGTATCGTCGGGTTGCAGGTCAAAGCCACGCCGGATCAGTTGAACCGCCTCGTAGGGGGACGGCGGCAAGGCCGGGCAAGCAAACCAGGCCGACTTGCCCAGTGCCTGCAGGCGATCATGCAACCAGACCGCCTTGAATGAAGCCGGCGATGATCGAAAGCCGTGCAAATAAATTAGTCTGCCGGAGTTCGTCATCGGGACTTCAAGGCATCCAGCAACTTTTGGTGAATACCGCCAAAGCCGCCGTTGCTCATCACCAACACCTGGTCGCCGGCGCGCGACTGGCTCACAATTGCCGCCACCAGCCTGCCCAGATCGGGGTGGACCTCAAGCTTATTACCCAGCGGTGCCAGAGCCTGCGCAATATCCCAGTCGATCCCACCCGAGTAACAGAAGGTCCGATCGGCCAAGGCCAGGCTGTCGGGCAGCAGCGCCTTCATCGCCCCCTGCTTCATCGTGTTCGAGCGCGGCTCAAGTACCGCCAGTACGCGCTGATTCGGCCGCAAACGGGCCCGCAATCCCTCAATGGTGGTCAGAATGGCGGTCGGATGATGCGCAAAATCGTCGATCACCGAAACGCCCGAGACCTCGCCGCGCAACTCGAGTCGGCGCTTGACGCCGGCGAACTCGTTCAGTGCGGCAATCGCTGTGGCCGGCTCAACCCCGACATGGCGCGCGGCGGCGATCGCAGCCAGCGCATTTTGGCGGTTGTGCGCGCCCGCCAATGTCATTCGACAGCGACCAAAACCCTGAGCACCGAAGTGCACATCAAAGTCACTGCTGACGGCGGACTCGGTCACATTGCGTTCGTGCCAGGCGTCGGGCGACGCAAAATGCTCGAGCCGTGACCAGCAGCCCCGCTTGAGCACCCGTTCCAGGGCCGGCACCTGGTGGTTCGAAACAATCAGGCCGGTACTTGCGATGGTTCGGATCAAATGATGGAACTGGGTTTCGATGGCGGCCAGATCCGGGAAAATATCGGCATGATCAAACTCGAGATTATTCAGAATGGCGGTGCGCGGCCGGTAATGAACAAACTTCGAGCGCTTGTCGAAAAACGCCGTGTCGTATTCATCGGCCTCGATGACAAAATACTGCGAACCGTGTCGCGCCGAGGTGGCGAAATTATTTGGCACACCGCCAATCAGATAACCCGGCTTCAGTCCGGCGTGCTCAAGAATCCAGCTTAACAGTGACGCCGTGGTGGTCTTGCCATGGGTGCCGGCTACCGCCAGAACCCATTTGTCCCTGAGCACCTGTTCGGCCAGCCATTGTGGCCCGGACTGGTACCGGTGTCCGGCATCGAGAATCGCTTCCATAAGAGAATTGCCGCGCACTACCACGTTGCCCACCACGAACACATCGGGCTTGAGTTTTACCTGATCGGCCCCAAAGCCCTCAATCAGCTCAATGCCCAGGCCGCGCAACTGATCGCTCATCGGCGGATAGACGTTGGTGTCGCAACCGGTCACCTTGATTCCCGCTTCGCGCGCAATCGCCGCGACACCGCCCATAAACGTGCCACAAATACCGAGGATATGAATATGCATGAGCGCAATTCTAGTGTGATAACCTCGGATGCATGGATCGCAACGCAAACTTCTGGGATGCTGGCACGGCCGCTGGCGGCAACCCTGTCCGCGCCCAGATCGCTGCTGCTGCTGCGCGACTGGTCGCCGACGAAGGGCTCGACTACGGTGCCGCCAAACAGCGCGGCGCACGCGAGGTGTTGGGCAACCGGCCGATCCCACGCAACAGCTTGCCGAAGAACGAAGACGTTGATCGTGCATTGCTGGAGCATCTGGACTTGTTCGATCCTCAGCATGCCGAACGTCTGGTCAAAATGCGCGCGGTCGCGATTGACTGGATGCGCCGACTCGATCGTTTTGTGCCACTGGCCACTGGTGCCGTCTGGAAAGGCATTGCGACCGAATATGCGGTCATTCACTTGCAGCTTTTTTACGATAACGGCAAAGAGCTGCAATATTTCCTGCTCGATGCCCGAATTGAGTTTGAGAGCATCAGCTTGCCGCACTTCAAGGGCGGTGGTGAGGTCGAGGCGTACCAGTTCGAATGGCAAGACGAGTGTATTGTCTTGTCGGTCTACGATCATGACGACATCAAAGGCGCACTGAAAACGACCAACGCCGGAAGTGCTCCAAACGGGGCATGCGATTCAGTCGGGTCCATGCCCACAGCCCCGCGCGGCAATCGGGCGGCGCTGATCACGTTAGGCATGACCGACCCACAATCCGAACCGGGTGTGAAGCGATGAGCCGGCGCCTGCTATTCGCCGCAGCCGCCGTAGCGTTTTCGGCCGGGGCGCTGTGGTCGTGGCAAAAATCGGGCAACCCGTCGACGGCTAGTACAGCGCAAACTGCGACGCCCGCCACTGATCGCGCGCTCGAGCAAGCTACCGTGGCGCAACTTATGACCTACCCGTGGCTCGATGCCAACCAGCAGCAACTGACCATGGCACCGCTCTCCGGTCGCGTGCTGGTGCTTAATTTCTGGGCGACCTGGTGCGCACCTTGTGTCGAAGAAATGCCGGAGTTATCGGCGCTGGCGCTTGAGCTGGCGGCGCGGAACGTGCAAGTGCTGGGTATCGGCATCGACTCTGCGGTCAACGTCAGGCAATTTGCAGATAAGCACCGTATCTCGTATCCTCTGCCAGTTGTCGGGGCTGCCGGACTGGATTGGCTCAAGGGACTGGGTAACTCAGGTGGTGGGCTGCCGTTCACGGTGGTGATTGACCGGCACGGTGCCATCAGCACGCGGGTGTTGGGCCGGGTCGATATCAAGCGGCTTCGTGAGCAATTGCTGAACTTGACGCGCGGCTAAGGCACCACAGTCGGCACAAGCACCCGAACGGTAGATTGCGTCAGCCGAAAAAAACGTTAAACTCCGCTAACTTCACGCATTAGCCGTGAATTGCTAGCCAATTCGTCGACAAACTCCTAACCCCCTACCTGATGACAGCGACCTTGTGGGTCTTGCATGGCCCGAATCTGAATTTGCTTGGCAGCCGCGAACCCGGCATCTATGGCCAGACCAGTTTGGCCGACATCAATCTTGCCGCCGTTCAACTCGGCCAGGATAGCGCTGTTCAAATCGAATGCTTCCAAAGCAATCACGAGGGCGTATTGATTGATCGAATTCACGAGGCCCGCGCTCGGAACGTGCAATTTATCGTCATCAATCCAGCCGCATTCACCCATACCAGTGTTGCCCTGCGCGACGCCTTATCCGGCGTTGCGGTACCGTTTATTGAGGTTCACTTATCCAACGTCCATAAACGGGAAAACTTTCGTCATCACTCGTACTTTTCCGACCTCGCCGTCGCGGTCATTGCCGGCCTCGGGCCGGAAGGCTATTTGGCCGCCATTCGATATGCAATCGGTGTAATTAAAGGCAAATGAAGCCCATGGACCTACGAAAACTGAAAACCCTGATCGATCTGGTCTCCGAGTCCGGCATTGCCGAGCTGGAAGTCACCGAAGGCGAAGACAAGGTCAGGATCGTCAAGACACCCAGCATGGGTGCCACGACGATGATGTCGTACCTGCCCGCACCCGGCATGCAATACGCCATGCCCGGTGCCAATCCCGCGCCTCAGCCAGCGTCAGCGGGTGGCGCGGAACTGTCGACAACCGGGGCAAGCGCTGAGGCGCAAGCCAAGCAGGCCGCCGGACACGCCGTCAAATCACCGATGGTGGGTTCGTTCTATCGCAGTGCCCAGCCTGGCAGCGCACCGTTTGTCGAGGTCGGTAGTGAGGTCACCGTCGGCCAAACCATTTGTATTGTTGAGGCGATGAAGTTGCTCAATGAAATCGAGTCGGACAAAGCGGGTAAGGTCAAGGCGATCCTGGTCGAGAACGGCCAGCCAGTTGAATATGGCCAGCCACTGTTCATCATCGAATAATGTTCGAGAAAATTCTGATCGCCAATCGCGGCGAAATCGCGTTACGAATCCAGCGGGCCTGCCGCGAACTCGGCATCAAAACTGTGGTCGTTCATTCAACCGCCGATACCGAAGCGAAGTATGTGAAACTCGCCGATGAGTCGGTCTGTATTGGCCCGCCACCGTCGCGCGAAAGTTACTTGAACGTGCCGGCGATCATCAGTGCAGCGGAAGTGACCGACGCCGAGGCGATTCATCCGGGCTACGGCTTTTTGTCCGAGAACGCCGATTTCGCTGAGCGGGTTGAAAGCAGCGGCTTCGTATTCATTGGGCCGCGACCTGAAACCATCCGGCTGATGGGCGACAAGGTTTCCGCCAAGGACGCGATGCGCCGCGCCGCGGTGCCGGTAGTGCCCGGCTCGGAAGGCGCGTTGCCCGACGATCCGAAGGAAATTGTTCGCATCGCACGCTCGGTCGGCTATCCGGTCATCATCAAGGCGGCTGGCGGCGGTGGCGGCCGTGGCATGCGGGTGGTGCACACCGAGGCGGCCCTCATCAATGCGGTAGCGCTGACCCGTAATGAGGCCGGTGCGGCGTTTAACAATTCGACCGTCTACATGGAGAAGTTCCTCGAGAACCCGCGCCATATTGAAATCCAAGTGCTTGCCGACGAGCATCGCAACGCCATCTTCCTGGCCGAGCGCGATTGTTCCATGCAACGGCGCCATCAGAAGGTGCTCGAGGAAGGACCGGCACCCGGTATTGCCCGGCGCATCATCG
>JANORY010000433.1:0-7785 GCA_031415535.1 Burkholderiales bacterium
CCCCCAAAAACAATTAAATCAAAAAATCGTTTTGCGCCCCCTGGTTTTGTTGTTTTGACCCAGTTTTTTCCCTTCTTACTTCCCGCAAAAACCCCCAAACCCCACCACACTAACGCGACCCGGCGGCTTGGTTAGCCTTCAGCGCGCCCTGCTTAAACGCCCGAGCGGCGGTCTGATAATAGGCAATCGCCTCTTGAACATGGGCTGGCTTGGGTTCAATCGCACGCGAACTGAAGGTGTTCATGTCGACCTCGTAGGCCTCAATCGCGCGTTTCGGTGACAGGATCGTCAACACACCATCGCGCACCAAACCCAGATGCTGGTAATTGCTGATGAATGCCCGATCCGGCGGCCCGGGGCTGGTGGCCGAATCGAGCAACGAACGGCCAAAAAACTGCTCAGAACCCTGCACGCCCAGCGCCTCCAATAAGGTCGGTGGCAAGTCAATTTGGCTGGCCACACCGCGGTAATGTCCAGGCGCAACAAATTGCGGACCGTACAGCATGGCGGCAATGTGGTAGTCGCCGACCGGCAGCTTGACCTTACCGGCAACCGATGAACAATGATCGGCAATGATCACAAACAGCGTGTCATTGAACCAGGGTTTTTGGCGAGCATCGTCGATAAACTTGCCAATTGCCCAGTCAGTATATTTAACCGCGCCGTTGCGCCCGCCCGGCGAGGCAATATCGATTCGGTCCGCCGGATAGGTGTAGGGCCGATGATTCGAGGTGGTCATGACATGGGCAAAGGCGCGCGCGCCGCTGGCCACTGTTTTGTCGATTGCCGACAAGGTATGGTCAAAGATCACTTCGTCGGCCACGCCCCAGGCGTTCTCGAAGATGATCTTCTCCTTGGCGATTGCGGTACGATCGACGACCTCATGGCCGTTGACGCTGAAGTAGGCCGACATGTTGTCAAAATAACCATAACCGCCGTAGACAAATAACGACTGAAATCCCTGCTTCGACAACAGGTTGCCCAGCATCGCCAGATTGTCATTGGCATCGCGACGAACAATAGATTGGCCCGGTACTGGTGGTACGCCTAACGACAGGGCCTCAAGACCACGGACCGTGCGCGTGCCGGTCGCGAACATGGCGTCGAATTGAACGCCTTGCGCCATCAAGGCGTCGAGCTTGGGGGTAAGCCCCAGTTTGGAGCCATGGGTACCTAAAAACTCAGCCGACAGACTTTCCACCGACACCAGAACCAGATGCTTTGGCTGGCGTTTCAGTACCAATCGAGAGTCGGCGCGTGCCCTGGTCTGTTCAGGCCCAGGCACGGAAACAGGCACGGAAACAGGCACTGACGCAGGTACAGGCACCTCGACCAGCGCCTTCGGCCCGATTGCCGGCAATCCCGTATCTTTGATCGGTGCCCGCCGTACCGACAGCGACTTCAGAATCTCGTTAGCCGTCTCCTGTTTCAGCGTCGCATAAAAACGGTCATAGTCAATTTCATTTTTCTGCAGCGCCAAGCCAAAGGTGTAGAGACCGTTCTGCGCGAGTTCGTCCGCAAATTCATTGTTGGAGCCGCGAATCAGGTCATCACGAAACAGCAGCAGACTTAGCGCCGGCAGGGCAACGGCCAACACAAGCAGTACCAAGCGATGTAGAGCGCTTCGATCGTGCCGATCATGGACTTTAATCCGCCGGCTGATCGGCCAGCCAATCAGCAGTGCAAGCAACGCGAGCGCGCCCAGGATCAGGCCAATCGGGTACGACTCGAAAATATTCTGAATCACTTCATGGGTATAGATCAGATAATCGACCGCGATGAAGTTGAAGCGATTATAAAATTCCACCCAGAAGGTGAACTCGGCTGCTGCGCCGAACAACAAGGCGAACACCGCGAAGATAATCCAGCCATTTCGAAGCAGCCGATGTATTCGAGTACGACGCAGGCGATTAGGCACCAACGCTTCGTAGAGCAGCAGCGGCACAGCCAGGAACGCCAAGCTTGCCCCGTCGGCGAGCAGACCGCGACCGAACACCGCAGGCCACAGCGCAAGCGGCACCTTCTCGAAGCCCGTGAACACGGCCAAAATCAATCGCGTAGCCGTAAACACCAGCAGCGCCATCACGAATAGCCAGAAGATCGGCGACAGGGACGAGAACAGTGAAACGGGCGCAGCAACGGCGGTATCAGTGCGGCCAGCAACCGAGCCGAAATGCTCAGGAGGTTTGAATGACATGACTACTTTCAAGCGCCGGCAGCACGACTGACTGCTGGACCGCCGAATACTAACGCGATCTTTTGTCAGAGTTTCTGAGATGCGCCCATCACCACCGAAGGTAGTGGTCAATCAGCAGCGCCAGAAACAGCAACCCCAGGTACTCGATTGAGTATCGAAACAGGCGCTTTGAAAGCGCATCGCTGTACGAGCGCTTTAGTTTGACCGCCAGGTGCAGAAAGACCACGCCCAATGAAATTGCACTGCCGAGGTAGAGCCAGCCGCTCATCGAAATTGTGAACGGCAGGACACTGGCCGCTACCAGCAGAATCGAATAAAGTACGATGTGCAGCCGCGTAAATTCCGAACCGTGAGTGACCGGCAGCATGGGCAGGCCAGATTTCTTGTAGTCCTCGATCCGGTAGAGCGCGAGCGCCCAGAAATGCGGCGGCGTCCACAAAAAAATAATCAGACACAGGATTAGGGATTCGGCCGATACGCCTCCGGTGGCAGCCGCCCAACCCAGCACCGGCGGCATCGCGCCCGATGCACCGCCGATCACTATGTTTTGCGGTGTCGCCGGTTTGAGTACTGCGGTATAAATGACCGCATAGCCGGCAAATGTTGCCAAGGTTAACCACATGGTCAGCGGATTGATCCATTCATGCAGAATGATCATGCCCAGGCCGCCAATGATGGACGCAAATACCAGCGTCTCAATAGTCGTGAGCGTGCCACGAGGCAAGGGACGACCGCGTGTGCGCGCCATCTTCGCGTCGATCCGCTGTTCGATAAGACAATTGATCGCAAAGGCGGCACCCGCAAAGAGACCAATGCCGAGGCTACCCAGCACGACCACTCGGGCGCTTGGCAGTCCAGGTGAGGGTACGGCGAGAAACATGCCGATGACGGCGGTGAAGACGGCCATCAGTGTCACCCGTGGCCTGGTCAGTGCAACAAACTCCTGAAGTTTTCCTGCGCACTGGGCGAACGCAGCCCATTCAGGTTTTACCGCCCTCAGCGAATCGGTGGTTCCAGCTTCAGGTAACGCCATGAGAATTGCTCCAACTGGCGAGTTATTACTTGCGGACTTCGAAAGCAAACGGTACCACCAGACCATCTCTAAATTCCAGATTGATGCTGACTCGATCGCCGGCGCGCAGCGCACGGGTCGGTTTCATTAGCATCAGGTGCAGACCGCCTGGCGCAAAGGCAAGACTTGTGTTCGGTGGCAACTCGATTTGTGATGCGTGCACCATGCCTGCCATCCCATCTTTCTCCGTGGTTCGATGGATCATGACTTCGCCGAACCCGGCACTGCTCGCGCCGATCAATACCTGTTGCCGCGTGCCGTCGTTGCGCAATGACAGGTATCCCGCCATCATCTCGACGCCCGGTGGTGATTCGCGAATCCAGGCGTCACGGATCGTCACAGGACGCTCATCGCCCGCCCAGCCAAGGCGCGGTGCGAGCATCAGCAGACCGACCATCAGAAATTTGCGACGTCTCATTTCGCTTGACCTTCTTCAAGTGTTCGCAGAACCAAAAAACGCTTGCTGATCGTTTCGGCGTCATGGGGCGTCGACAGGACCGCGTGATACCGAGCGAGGGGATCGACCAGAAAGACCGCGGAGCTGTGAAAAACACGGTAGTCCTCTGTTCCCGGTGTGACGGCTGAAATTTCATACACCGCGCCCAATTGTCGCGCCAGGTTGCCGATTTCGGAGTTACTGCCGCTTACCCCGTTAAATGATGAATCAAAATGGGTAACGTATTGCCCAAGCTTGGCCGGGGTATCGCGTTTTGGATCGACCGAGATAAATACAAATTGCAGCGGCGCAGCGGCCAACACAGGCTTGGTGAGGTTGGCACTATCGACGATTTTGTTGCGGACGCGGGCCAGTACCGACAGGGTGGTTGAGCAGATATCGGGGCAGTGCGTAAAACCGAAAAACAGGAACGACCATTTGCCTTGCAGACTGCTCAGATCAAAGCTGTGCTGTTCATGATCAGTCAATGAAAAAGCGGTTATTGGCTTAGGACTCGGCAATACAGTCATACCCGGAGTCGGCAACAAGGTACCCCGCGAATTCTGCTCTCGATAGATCGTCGCAACGAAGCTGCCTGCGAACATTGCCGCCAACACCACTGCTGCAATCGTCAGACTGAACTTGATCGTCAACGAATTCAACTGTGCCGGACCATGCCGGTTTTCTCCTGCAGCGCAATCAGCCACTGATGCGTCGACGGCCCGGTACCGGCCGATTCAATCGTGGGGTGTGTCTTCAGGATTCTCTCGAGGATCGACACTTGCGGCGCTTCGAGATCGACAAAAAAGAGATGTTTGCCTTCGCTTAGCGCTTTCTCGAAGCGGGCAAAGCGATGATTCGGCCGCTGAATGCCGAGCAGCCCGCCCTCCCAAGTGCACAGACCGAGCAAGACGATCGCCAGGAATAGGGCCGGCGTCCAGCCAACGCTGCTCTGCGTCCAACCAGCAAAGTAGGCCACTGCAAGCACCAGCACAAAGGCTATGGCACCGACCACCGCACCGCGCAGGGTCAGGTGAATGATATCGCTCTTCATTAGCGACTGAACCTCGTGAAGATGATGATGGTGCTCGACATCGGTGTCGCTGCGGCTGAGAACGTGGATATGTGGGGTTGTAACGCCATTGGCCTCCAGTTGTTCTTCAAAGACCTCGAGGTCGTCGAGATTCGTGCTGATGAAATAGTGCCTGAGCATCTTCACATTCGTCTCCTCTAATTATTTTGACTGCGCCAGCATGAAGTCGACCGCTGACTTGACCTCGGCGTCGCTCAACGCCGGGTTGCCGCCTTTAGCCGGCATTACCCCGGTGCTGCTCTGCATGCCATTCAGAGCACTGGCATAGAGCGTGTCCTGGCCCTTTGCCAAACGTTTGGCCCACTGGTCTTTATCGTCAAGCTTCGGCGAGCCGGCAATGCCGGGGCCGTGACAGACGATGCAGCTTGTCTTGTAGATCTCGGGGCCATCGCGCGCCGCTGTCGTTACGGTTGATGCTGCGGTCGCCGCAGTTGTCTCAGGCGGTTGCGCCGGAGCAGTGGCAAACACGGTGGTGCCGACCGGTCGGATGCGATCGGCTACGCTGAGTCCATTACTTAATAATCCGAGTCGAATTTGCGGCAGCTTGTCGGGAATCGCGCGATGGTGGATCACGAGCGCGAAAATAAACACCAGCAACGCCAGGCTGGAGCCGAGAATAATCGCAACATGTGTCGTGTAGCGTTGTTCAGTCATGGCAGCCCCTTGAGAAAGAAAACGCTTCGGGTCAGAAACGTATAGTCAGCTTCGAGGGCACCAATGCCGATAAAGAAAAGTAGTAACAGCGGCGGCGTCAGAACGGCATACACCAATGCCAGCCGCTCCCAGACCATGTGCATGAATACGGCAATAATGAGTCCGGCCTTCAACAACATGAACACAATGATCAAGGTCCAGCGCAGGTAACCCTGAACGTGGAAATAGTCGACCATGTAGGAGAAAGCGCTCAGTACGAACAGCAGCCCCCAAATCTTGAAGTAAATACCGATCGGATGTTGTTGACCCTGCGCATGCGCCACGATGCCTCCTACCAAAGATAGAAAAATGCAAAGATGAATACCCAAACAAGATCGACGAAGTGCCAGTACAGGCCCATGATTTCGACGATCTCGTAGTTGCCCTTGCGTCCGGTCAAAAATCCGGGCGTCTCGCGATCCAGATCCCCTCGATAGACCTTGATCGCCACGATCACCAGGAAGATCACCCCGATGGTGACGTGTGTGCCGTGAAAGCCGGTGACCATGAAGAAGACCGCTCCAAACTGTGCGGCACCCATCGGATTCGACCACGGTCGCACGCCCTCTTCGACGATCAGCTTGGTCCACTCGAAGGCCTGCATGCCAACGAATGTAGCGCCCAGCGCGGCGGTGGCGAGCAATAACCAGAATGTCACGACGCGATTCTTGCGGTAGCCGAAATTCACCGCCATCGCCATGGTCCCGCTGCTGGTAATCAGAACGAAGGTCATGATGGCGATCAGGATGAGCGGAATCTTGTGGCCCGCAATGGTCAGCGCAAACACCTCGCTCGGGTTTGGCCAGGCGTCCGTGGTCGACATGCGCACGGTCATGTACGAGACCAGAAACGCGCCAAAAATAAAAGTGTCGCTGACCAGGAAGATCCACATCATGGCCTTCGCCCACGGGACCCTCTTGAATGCCAGCTGATCGGAAGACCAGTCGGCAACGGCGCCTTTGACGCCGTCTTGCAGCGCGTGAGTTTCCAAGGTATCAATTGCAGCGTTTGTCATGGACCCGATTACCTGATTCCACAGATTTGTAAGAACAGCTCGAAGTTATTTCCCGTAAACAAAAGCGAGACAAGCACCAGCCAGATCAGCAGCAGGTAGTGCCAGTACACCGCACACAATTCGACACTCTGCCTGACCATTGCAGGGTCGAAATCGCCCCACACTTTCAGCACCGTTCTGCCCCAGGCAATCAGGCCGCCCAACAAATGCAGCCCATGCAGCGCTGTTATCAGATAAAAGAAGCCTATGGCAGGGTTTCTGATATCGAACTGCTGCATGGCGCCGAGTTGTCGCCAGGCCAGCAGTTGCCCAAACAGAAAAACCACCGTAAATGCGCCGCCGGCAAGGAGTGCCACTCGCATGGCGTCGGTCTGCCCGCGTCGCACGAAATAGCGGGCCGATTGCAGTGCAACACTGCTCAGGATCAGTATCAGGCTATTGGCCCACAACAGGCGCAGTTGTGGCACCGGGCGCCAGTCGTCGTACGCCATGCGGCCGCCGTAAGCCACGACCAGCAGAACGAACAGAACCGTGACAACGCCAAGAAATACGCCTAACGCAAGTTTTTTCTGGACGCTGACGGAGGCGCTCCCGGCGTACAGGTTATCCAGGGTACCCTGATCCGACATCCAGGACTTGGCGGTCAATTCTTGAAAGATCCTCACGTCGCCGAACTCCCTGCTGCCTTGTTGCTCGCCGCACTGAAATCGCGCGGCGGGGTATTTTGCGGAATGAAATCCTGATCGGCACCCGGGACGCTGTAATCGTATGCCCAGCGATACACCAGTGGGAGTTCGGGTCCAAAATTGCCATGCGTCGGCGGCGTGTGGGCAGTCTGCCACTCCAGGGTGGTCGCATTCCACGGATTAGGACCCGCCGGCTTGCCTTTGAAGTAACTCCACACCAGGTTGAACAGGAACACCGCTTGAAAGGCTCCCACCACCAATGCGGCGATGGTGATGGCAACGTTCAACTCCGCCGCCGATTGGGGAATGAAGCTGGTGCCGGAAATTGCAAAATAGCGGCGCGGTACACCGAGGATGCCGAGATAGTGCATCGGCAGGTAAATGGCATAGGTTCCAAGGAAGGTGGACCAGAAATGAATTTTCCCCATGGTGTCGTCAAGCATGCGCCCGGTGATCTTGGGGTACCAGTGGTAGATCGCGCCAAACACCACCATGATGGGCGCCACCGCCATCACCATGTGGAAATGCGCCACCACGAACATCGAATCCGACAGCGGCACATCCACCGTCACGTTGCCCAGGAACAACCCCGT
>JANORY010000434.1:0-1953 GCA_031415535.1 Burkholderiales bacterium
CTGATGCGTTTCCTGCTCGATACCAACATCATCAGCAACATAGCGAAGCCAACTCAATCCGAGTCGCTTATCGCCTGGATCGACGCCTAAGAAGACGAGGATCTGTTCATTGCCTCGTTGACCGTTTCCGAAGTCCGTCGAGGCATACTGGAGCAGCCAGAGGGCAAACGGCGCGACCGGCTGGAAGCCTGGTTCTTGGGGCCGGAGGGACCGCAGACCTTATTCGCTGGTCGCGTGCTGTCCTTTGACGAGCAATCCGCGCTAATCTGGGCGCGCCTCATGGCGGAGGGCAAAGCGCAGGGCCGACCTCGTAGCGCGCTCGACATGATCATTGCCGCCGTCGCCCTGGCCCACGGATGCACAGTGGTGACCGACAACGAAAAAGACTTTGACGGTGTTCAGATCGTCAACCCTTTGCGGCCAACGATCTGACGAGGACATCAACGCTCCTGATATCGGGAGCCTTTTTAATGCTCCGTGCCGACGGTTCGCCGCCATAACCAATTCTGAAAATCGCAGGAATCAGATTTGACCGGAGCTTGAAGACTCGACAGATTGTCTGGTAGTCGCGCTCAATCAACTCGACATGCTTTTTTGAGAGACAACCAACCGTTCCTTCGACAAGGCCTTGCCACAGAAAATTAACACCAGATTGAAGATGAAAAGACAATCCGAGCGAAGCCGCCTTTAGCCACAAGCGACCAACGACGCGACCGGCCTGAATAAAGTCAACGTCGCGAGATCCACAACCAATCGCACCGTATAGGCTACATGACGCATATACAGCGGCATTTTCCTTGGCGATCGATCGGGCCGCGCCGACTGCGTTCAGAAGACGCATCACCGGGTAGTGCTGAAAGAGCTTGAGTGCAATACGTTGCGCACGCTGAATCTCCAGCGTTTCGATTTGCAAGCCCGACCCGCGCTGAGTAGCTTCCGACTTCGACCAAACAAGTTCCTTAAACAAGAGGCGATGCAAGAGCCGGTTCTCGAATGTCACCCGTTCACTGGTGCTGGCCGCTTGCGCCAAGTTCTCGAGGTCTTGCTGGGCAGCCGTGAACGCAAGGATCGAGTCATTCTCACCCACCTCCGACCCAACGGCTCGAAGTGACGCCTGGATAGCGGGCTCAATAGCACAAACCCGATACGGCTTGCGATTCGTACAACGGCTCCAGATCGCTTCGAACAACTTATCCGCCGGGCGATACCGACTTTCTTCAAACCTGATCTTGGCAGTGAACGCCGGTTGATCAGACACCGGCAAAATATCGATCAAAGGTGAAAATCCGTGGTGGCGGGCGGCGATCGCAATTGTCTCGATCAGCATCCCATGTGCCAATAAAGTTCCACGATTGCGGCAATTGAGAACTGGGTGGTCTTTCTCGGGAAGCATATACAAATGCAAGGCGCCAGGTTCAACCTCAAAGCGCCAAGGCTGCGAGTTCCCGCCAGAAGGAGTCTGCGCTGCGGCCTCCAGAATGGCAAGGACAACTCGCTTCGGAATAAGGCGTCGTGTCATGACCGTCCTTTAGCCTTCAAGCGAAGAGCCTTCAGAGCTTGAGCTCGTTGCAGTTCTCGTCGGTGTTTGTTTTCAGGCCGGTGATAGTCGGGGTCGAGAATCGAATCAAGATCGATGACAGTTCGTCCGCTGTTGAGCGGCAAGTGATTCGCGAGGCGTTTGATTGCATACGCCACGACAACACCGGTCAAGGTCGCAGCACTTCCGAGTTGCGGCCAGGAGTAGAGGTCCGTGCCAACACGCGAGACTGAGTCCAACATGCTGGGATGCACCACATCGACCCCGGCAATGCGGGTAGCGAGCATCGGAATATCCTCAGGAGAATACTGCTCAAACTCTTCCAAGGTCAGTGGTCCCACGACGCCATTGAAAAGTTCGATGTTCGGGTCGAGGTCATAACGCTCGACATCAAAGATGATGCCGTCAGCGTTATC
>JANORY010000435.1:0-10948 GCA_031415535.1 Burkholderiales bacterium
GATTTGCCGAGAAATTTCTTGTGCGGATAATTATCGAAATGTGCGCCGCGCGTGCAGTGATACAACAACCAGGGCTGCTTGCTGCCGGCTTGCTTCGCGATGAACTGCTCCGAGTACTTGCACCATTTTTCATCGAGCATCGACAGCACCGGAATGGTCACCTCCTCGACGTTCTCGGTCACACCGCCGCGTTTGGCATGTACAAAACTTTTGTTGAATGGCATGTTCTTGAGCCACTCGGAGCGGGCCGCCGAGTAGACGATATCCGGGAAGAACACCGGATCGCGCCACTCGCTGTACATGTCCGACACCGAAAGGAAACCGTAGAAGTCATCGAAGCCGACGTTCTGCGGCTGCGACGGTCCGTTCTCGCCGACATGCCATTTGCCGACTGCCTGGGTCTTGTAGCCGGCCTTCGACAGTAATTCGGCGATCGTGACCTCGCCTTGCAGACCGCCCGGCTCGCCATACATCGGTGGCCGATGCAGGCCATGTCGATTCGGTACGCGGCCGGTTAACAAGGTGGCGCGCGACGGCGAACAGGTTGGCTCCGAATAACACGAGGTCAGTTGCAGGCCGCCGCGCGCCAACTTGTCGAAGTTTGGCGTCGGTGCGCCGACCGCCACACCGCCACCGTAACAACCGAAGTCGCCCCAGCCAACGTCGTCCATCATGAAGATCAGAATGTTCGGGCGCCGGCCACGTCGCGCGACATAGTCCGCGATCTTGCGTGCGGCCGCTGCCTTTTGCTCGGGATGAACGAATGCCGGCTCCAGGTTTTCGGCGACTCGCACGGTGGGCGAGGCAATCGTATCGAATCCGATCAAGTTGGTCTCCTCAATGTGGTTCAATCCGCGCAATCCAAAGCGTCCCGCGCGGACTCCCGATCATAATCATACTGTTAGCCTGCACTCGCTGGTAGCGTTCACTGGTTCTATGTCTGGCTGTTACTCGTCAACGTCGCTTTGCTCAATCTGCTTGTTCCGACACTTTAGGCGCATTTCATGACCACCACTCCCTCGAAACTGTCATTGGCCCCTTTCGACGCTGCGCGCTACTCACGCTACCACCGCCTGCGCATCGGCAACCCGGAACCGGGCATTCTTGAAATTGTGATGGCAATCAAACCCGGACAGAAATTCCCCACAGCCGACGGCGACACGCACTTTGAAATGACCGAAATCTGGCGTGATTTCGGTAGTGACCCCTCAGTGAAGGTTGCACTCATTCGGGGTGAAGGTGCGGGTTTCTCGGGCGGCGGCGACTTGGCACTGGTCGAGAGCATGGCGCAAGACGTCGATGTGCGCGTTCGGGTGTGGCGCGAAGCGCGCGATCTGGTCTACAACATGATTAATTGCGACAAGCCAATTGTGTCGGCAATACACGGACCGGCGGCTGGCGCGGGATTGGTCTGCGGGCTGTTGGCGGACATATCGATCGCCACCAAAACCGCACGCTTGGTGGATGCCCACACGCGCTTAGGCGTTGCAGCGGGCGATCACGCGGCGGTGATTTGGCCGTTGTTATGTGGTATGGCCAAGGCCAAATATTACCTGTTGCTGTGCGAACAGGTCAGTGGCGAAGAGGCCGAACGGATCGGTCTGATTTCACTGGCGGTTGACGAAGACAAGCTGCTGAGCACGGCAATGGATGTCGCGCGGCGACTCTCGGCCGGCTCGCAGACAGCGATTCGCTGGACTAAGTATTCGTTAAACAATTGGCTTCGAATGGCCGGCCCGACATTCGATGCATCCCTGGCGCTGGAGTTCATGGGCTTTGCCGGCACCGACGTGCGCGAAGGCGTGGCAGCCTTGCGAGCCAAACGAGCACCTGCGTTTGATCCGCGATCACCATTTTGACCCGAACTTTGCTGTGATCGGGGGCTTACTCGCCGGTGACAGCGAATTGCTGCATCCATCGCGGAAACTGCCGCCAACCGATGACGTCGACTGAGTGGCGCTTATGGTCGATAGAGCCGCCATACACGAGCGTTGGCCGGACCACGCGATCGCCGGCCATACCCACATACTTCAATAGGGGTGAGAACCAGTCCGAGGCCAAGGTTTTACCGGCCTTACACTCCAGAGGAATCAGTTTGCTGCCAAGGTCGAGCAATAAATCAATTTCGATTCCGGACTGATCGCGCCAAAAGTGCGCGCTGATCGAAGAACGGTTGTGCAACAAAGCTTTTTGCGCTTCGCTGACCAACCAAGTCTCGAACAATGCTCCGCGCATCGAAGAAAGCGACAATTCATTCGGTGAACGCAGCCCTACTAACCAGGACGCCAGGCCCGTGTCGTAGAAGTACAGCTTCGGCGACTTGACCAGACGTTTTCCGAAGTTCGCATGATGCTGCGGTAACCGAAATACGATATAGCTTGCCTCCAGGATGGACAACCAACCCTTGGCGGTGTTCACGCTGATTCCGCAATCCGACGCTAAGGCGCTAAGATTCAACGCTTGCGCGGTGCGTGCCGCGCACATGCGGATGAAGGTGCGAAAGGACGACAGATCTCGGACGTTGACCATCTGCCGCACATCTCGTTCGACATAGGTTGAGAAGTAGTCGGCATACCAAGCATGCGGAGGATTACCTTGATCGACCGGCACCGGGTATAAACCCGACCACAACAGATCTTCGATGGGTTGTCGCGACCAAACATGGCGAGCCCTTTGCAGCTCGAATAGTGAAAACGGCAGCAGTTGCACTATCCCGACACGCCCTGCCAACGATTGCGACACCCGTGAGTACAGACCGAATTGTTGCGAACCGGTCAACACCCAAAGTACGCCCGAAGTCCCAGTCTGACGCTGCCGATCGATTGAAGTCTGGAGGTACGACAGCAGATCAGGCGCGTGCTGGACCTCATCCAGGACCGCACCGTTCGGATAGAGATCGAGAAACCCGCGCGGATCGGAAACTGCTGACTCGCGGATATCCGGATCCTCAAGCGAAACGTATGCCTTTTTCGGGAAGCAGAGCTTGGCCAGCGTGGTCTTGCCAGCCTGGCGCGGACCAGTAATCAGAAGGCACGGGTTCGATCGGGCGAGATTGCTAATCTGCGTTTGTGCGGTACGTCTTATCGACATAAAATAGAATAACAAACCCCTGACAAATTTGCAATTCAATTGCAAATTTGTCAGGGGTTCTATTACCGGGCTTGATCAAGCGCCCCATTTTGCGCACTTACTTCTTGACGGCCTCGCGCGGCGACACGTATTCGCTGATCACCGTCCAGCGGCCGTTCTTGATCTGTGACATGCGCGACTTGTCGCTGCCCAGATGTTTGGTCGGCGAAAACGTTGCCGTATCGCCTCCGAACATGTCCGGCGGGTAAGTTGACGAGTCGAGCGCCTTGATGAAGCTTTCGACGGTCAGGTTAGGGCCGGCCTTGGCGATGGCCTTGACCGTGTAATCCATGATCAGGTAACCGTACACCGAGAACACGTCCGGGTCTTCGCCGAATTTGGTCTTGTACTTCTGAGCCCAGAAGCGGATCTTGTCCGAGGCGTCGTCGAGGTAGGGATGGGCCACCGTGTGTGAGGAAATCAGACCTTCGGCCAGCGGTCCGCCGAGCCTGGGGATCAAATGATTATAGGCGGCCGAACTGCCCGCCATCTGCGGTGCCCAACCGATCTTCTTGGCCTCGGCCATCGTGCCGACAGTTTCGCGAATGATCGTACCCAGCAGCAAGGTGTCGCAGCCACTGCCCTTCATCTTCTGGACTTGCGAGGAGAACTCGGTCGCACCGCGTTTGTAGGTGGTCTTCTCGACCAGCGTTTTGCCGACCGCCTTTAAGCCATCGACGGCACCGGCCACAAACTCGGTACCGAAGTCGTCATCCTGGGAAAGGATGCAGTATTTGCGGTCCGCCTTGGATTTCTCAAGGTAGGCGACCACCGAATGCATCTGGTCATAGTAGGTGGCTGCGAACGAGTACTTGAGCTTGTGCAGGGGCTCGTACATCTGGCGCGCCGCCGTGATCGGGAACAGGTGCGGAACGTTCTTTTCGAACAGGATCGGCATCGATGCCATCGCGGGTGCGGTGCCCATGACGCCGATCATCGTGAATATCTTGTCCTGCTGGACCAGTTTCTGGGTCGCCAGCACAGCCTTCTTCGGATCGTAGGCGTTGTCCTCAACGATCAATTTGACCTTGCGGCCATTCACGCCGCCTTGTTCGTTGAGTTCTTCGGCATAGAGCTGCGCACCGTTGCGGGTGGACTTGCCGAGTGCTGCGATTGGACCTGACAGGTCCTGGATCGAGCCAATGATGACTTCGGTTTTCGATACGCCCTGCGTCTGGGCGCTGGCGGTTCCGGCAATCAGGGTGCCCAGCGCAATGACGCAGGCGGTCAACTTGAACTTCATGGTGTCTCCTCTAAAGGCGAGCCCTTGCGGGCTGCTGATGCGAACGGTACGGGTGTCAGGCCCCGCTTACTTTAAAGATAATACAGGTATCCGGCCGCGAGTCCAATTGATTCAGCCGACACTGTCAGCCGGCGCGCGGGATCCACCGTTTCAACCGGCGGCGAGTTTGGCGACCGAACGCGCCGACGATAGAAAATTTAACTGTACCCCGGACGTTGAAAAATATCTCGACTTTGAATCAGCGTGACTGAATGGGATCATCGAGTCATGTCTTCATTCAAGTCGGATTGGCCGGTCTACCTGACCAGCGCGGCAACCGTGGTTACGCTGCTTTCATGGTTAGCCAAATGGCTGGGTATTCTCGCCGACGGCGGTTCGACCCCTATCGAAGCCATCGCCTTTTCGCTGGCACTGCCTGCTTTCCTGCGCCTGTCGTATCGAAGGCTCAAGGAGCACGAACAGATCTGAGGTTTTCGGGTGTCGTCGTTGAACACGTTGCGCCGACTCTTTCGCATGCTGGTCCTGTCAGCGCAGCGTGTTCGCGTTTAGCATTTTGCTAGTACTGATAGTACCGAGTACTCCGAAGGCGACTTGTCCCTCAAGGCGGCCTCATGAGATAGCATGGTAGTTCGATCGTACGCTCGACCCTGCTCCGCAATCCCGTTCGGAATTCCCGATGCTCGACCAACTGATCACTCGCATCACGCTCGAGGAGTTTGCTGGCAGAACCGTGTTTCGGCGCGGAGAGAACTATTTCTCCGCAGGTTCGGTGAGTCGCTTGGCCGCGAGCAGCGCCAAGGTATCCGCCAAAGTACAAGGTTCGCAAGCCTACCAAGTCGAACTTCGCAATAATAAGGGCGAGCTGTCTTACGACTGCACCTGCCCGAATGCTGCTGACGGCTATTTTTGCAAGCATTGTGTTGCGGTCGGGCTGGCATTTCTCAGTAAAAATTCTTCGGCGTCGAAATCCACTAAGCGACGCGACCCCTGGCGCGATATCAAGAAGTATTTATCCGCTCAGCCGCCGAAGGTTCTGGTCGAACTGCTGCTGGAGGTGGCGCAGCGCGATGATCGACTCTTTCAGCTCTTGCTGCTCAAGGGAAGCAGCGCGGGAGGTCGGGCAAACATCGTCGAGTCACTGCAGAACGCCATCGATCAAGCGACGCAATTCGACGATTTCCTCGATTGGCGGGAAGTTTCGTCCTACTCCACAAATATCGATCAAGTGATCGATACATTAGCCGAATTACTCGTACCCGGTAAGGCCGCCGCACTGGTCGAACTGACCGAGTATGCCATTGAGCGAGTCGAGGCGTCGCTCGAACAAGTCGATGACTCGAATGGCGCGGTCGGGGACACCATCCTTAGGCTGGGTGAATTGCATTTGAAGGCCTGCATCTTGGCGAAGTCGCCCGGCGCCGAATTGGCTGAGGACCTTTTTCGGCTGCAAACCACGTTGCCATTCGGCGTCTGGAGCTTCGAGCTCGACGCCTACCGCAAACCGCTGGGCAAGCAAGGGCTGTTGCGATATCGCGAGCTGGCACAAGTGGAATGGCGCAAGCTCCCACCGCGCGACCCGGCGAACCGATTCGAATCGAACCGATTCAGGATTACCCACATCATGGAAAGTCTGGCGCTGGCCAGTGGCGACATCGATGAGCTTGTGTCAATCAAGTCGCAGGATCTTTCGTCCAGTTTTCGTTATCTGGGCATAGCTGAAATTTACGATACGGACAAACAATTCGACAAGGCCCTCGAATGGGCCGAGCGAGGCTTGCACGCCTTCCCCAAGGCTGTCGACGACCGCTTGCGTGACTTTCTGGTCGCGATCTATCTGAAGCGCAAGCGCAATGACGAGGCACTGCAACTCACCTGGGCACCGTTCGAAGAGTTGCCAAAGTTCGAGTACTACCAGAAGCTGAATTCGGTCGCCGTGAAGCTCGGTCGTTGGCCCGAGCAGCGCGAGCGCGCGCTGGCATGGGCGACCGAGTGGATCAATCGTGAGCCGAGCACTTTGAGTCGCTGGAAGCCGAAAGCAGTCGGGCCCGATTACTCGCTTCTAGTTGAAATCGCACTTTGGGAAAAAGACTTTAATGCCGCATGGGTCTTCGCGCAGCAAGGTACTTGCCACGCCAAGTTACTGATCCGGCTGGCGAGCAAGCTCGAGTCATCCCGCGCGGCGGACGCCGTTAGCTTATATCGCCGTCTGGTACCACCGATCGTCCAACAGGCAAACAATTCGGCTTACGACGAAGCAATCGGACTGATTCGAAAGGTCGGCGGGCTGATGAAACACCAGCAACAGTTACCGGAATTCCGAGACTACCTGGCCGAATTGCGATTGCAGTTCAAGCCGAAACGCAATTTCATCAAGCTGCTCGATGAGCTTGCGCGCAGAAGCGTGAATTGATACGCACGCCCTGCTGCAGCGTTGGATGGCCGGCTCGTGCGCAGCCTGAGCGCCCGCACAACCCCATCTAAGGAGCCGCTCATGCGTACGATCAAACGCTGTCTCTGGGTCGTGTTGCTCGTCGGGGCCAGCGCAGCTAGTGCCCAGAACAGTGGGACCTTATTCAACGTGCCAACCCGTAACAATGTGACAGTTGCACTCTATTGGCACCCGAATCAAGGCGCGAGCACCACGCTGGTCCTGTTTCCGGGTGGCGCAGGCGGCTTTGGTCGGATCGAAAACGGCCGGCCCAACGGCAGTAATTTTTTGGTGCGCTCGTTGCCTGAGTTCGTCGCCCAAGGATTTAACGTAGCGATTATCGGGCGACCGAGTGACCGCAACGATCTCGACTATGCCGACCGGGTCACCGACGCGCATCTGAGCGACATCGGCGCAGTACTGAAGTTCGTCAAGCAGCAGAGCGAAGCACCTTTATGGCTGATTGGCACGAGCCGGGGAACCGTGTCAGTAGCGCATGCGGCGATTCATCTGCCGCGCGACTCGCTAGCCGGGGTGGTACTCTCATCGAGCATCGTCGATTTGCGCAAGACCGGCACACTGCCTTCGCAGGCGCTAGCCGCGATTGCGGTTCCAGTTCCAGTTCTGGTCATCCATCACACCCGAGATAGCTGTCGGGTGTGTCTCCCCCGGCAAATGGGACCAGGTACGATCACAGTTCGTTCCAACCGCGAACCGTGTGACCACCAAAGATCATCCGGCGGATCGCCGACGACGTCAGGCTGCTTGAAAGACCAGGATTGATCGCACTGACCTCAATCAAACTCATTATCTGCGCCGCAGTAAGCACTACCTTTAATGCCGCAATGTTGTCGTGAAGTTGCGCTACTTTGCTAACACCAACTAGGGTTGCGGTAACGCCGGATCGTGTCATGACCCAGGCCAACGCCGCCTGCGAGACCGTAATGTTCTGCTCGGTGGCGATACTGCGCAGCACGGCCAAGGTGGCCCAGTTGGCCGGTGTGAATTTGCTGTTCCCAAACGGATTGGCGGTACTGAGCCGACCCTTCTCGGCGGTGTTCGCGGGTTCGTATTTCCCGCTCAAAAACCCACCGGCCAATGGACTCCAGGGCATAACCGCCAGCCCGAATTCATGGGCGACCGGCAGATGTTCGCGTTCAATGTCACGGGCAACCAGCGAGTACTCAAGCTGCATCGCGATCGGGCCGGGAATCCGGCGCTCGCAAGCCAAGGTGGCGGCTTTTGCGGCAACCCAGGCCGGCATGTCTGAAAAGGCGAAATAGCGAATCTTGCCGGCGCGTACCAGATCGCCGAGTGTCTGCATGATTTCCTCGACCGGGGTCACCCCATCCCAGACATGCATCCAGTAGAGATCGATGTAATCGGTACCGAGCCTGCGCAGCGACCCTTCGAGCGCCCGGTGGATGTTCTTGGTCCCGTTGCCTCCGGCATGTGGGTTGCCCGGCTTGGCGTTGAAGCCGAACTTGGTCGCCAACACGAACTCATCGCGAGCACCGGACTCGGCAATGAATTGGCCCACCAGTTCTTCGCTGCGACCTCCGGAATACACATCGGCAGTGTCGATGAAGTTTCCGCCGGCCGTCCGGTAAGCATCAAAAATCGAACGCGATGTGGCGTCGTCAGACCCCCAAACGGGTGTGCCAAAGGTCATGGTGCCGAGTGCCAACGGACTGACCACCAGACCCGAACGACCCAGTGTTCGAAAATCGGCTAATGACATGGAGATTTACTTTCATAACGATTGATATATATTTAGTGTGAGCGACTTGCAGTACGCCGTCAACCAATTTATTATCGATCGCTATGAAAGCTGCCGAACGATTGAACCGCCGCAAGATCGGCAGACCTTTGTCGTTCAATCCTGAGCAGGCGCTCGACCAGGCGCTGCTGTTGTTCTGGAAGCATGGCTACGAGAGCACGTCGATCAGCAATTTGATCACGGCGATGGGCATAACCGCGCCGAGCCTGTATGCCGTGTTCGGCGACAAGAGGTCGCTATTCATGGCAGCACTGCAACGATATCTCGGTTCGCCAGTCGCAGCTATTGCCCTGATTGAGAACGCCACGACCGCCAAGCAGGCCGCCTGTCACATGCTGAACAACTCTGCCATTGCGTTTACCGGTGAGCACACGCCGCCCGGATGTTTGCTCGCCAGCGCCACCGCGAGCTGTTCTGCCGCGTCGGCGGCCGTGCAGGATGCGCTGGCGGAGATCAGGCGTGGCTTTGGCCGGCAGTTAAGCGACAAGATACGGGCGGACATGGCCGGCGGGCAATTGCCGACTGACATCGATGCAGAAGCTTTGTCGGGTCATGTGATGGCCGTTATTCAGGGCATGTCTAGCCTGGCACGCGACGGAGCATCGCGCCAGAGTCTGCTCGCCGTAGCAAGGAGCGCGCTGCAGGCGTGGCCAGATCAGAAAGTCAGACCGTTGAGGAGCGGCCCATAGAAAAGCCTCCCGATCGAACTTGCTCAATGGTTCCCGCTTAGCTAGATGTGGCACTCTACTTTCAGCATGTACTGTTCCATTCAGTTCCTGCGCTTTGGCGATTGCACCGAATGCATGCCGACGTCGAGTTCGATGTCACCAATGGTCTGCGTTTTCACCCGCTGGAGATTATTCTTTCGATGGGTCTGAAGCTCGCGGTCATTGCCGCGCTCGGCGCACCGCCCGCCGCCGTGTTCGCTTTCGAGTTGATCTTGAACGCTGCGGCAATGTTCAATCATGGCAATGTTTCGATGCCCTTAAAGATTGATTCGGTGCTGCGCAGGATGCTGGTCACACCTGACATGCATCGTGTTCACCACTCGTCGCTGCCTGAAGAAACTCAGTCGAATTTTGGATTCAATTTACCCTGGTGGGACCACTGCTTTGGAACCTACCGCGCAAATCCGCGCGATGGCCACCAGGCCATGCAAGTAGGATTGGGTATTCTGCGGGAGCCAGCCTGGTTACGGCTCGATCGATTGCTCGTTCAGCCTTGGGCGACAGCGACACCGGAACACAAAAGCAGCCACGCGCAGAGCGACCAAATATAAGCAAGCTCAAGACCATCAGCCGAACGCGCGGCGACTCTGCTTGACGGCTTGCGACAGCCCTCGGCGTTTCGTCGCATTCCAGGTGCGCCGCCGCACTCAAGCCGTAATACTTCGATCATCAGATCAACCACCCTATGCAAAAGGATCTTTGTCATGATGATCGAAACATTGAGATATACCCCCATCTGGGTTTGGGCCGTTTTGGTCATGTTGACTGCGATCGGTACGTCCATGATGAAAACCCGAACCGTCAGTCAGATGCGACTGACGCTTCTTCCCGTGCTGATGGCCATCTATTCTCTTTCCTCTTCGCTGCTGTCGTTTGGCGCAAGGCCCGCCTACTCACTGGCATGGTTGACAGGACTGGTCTCGACGTATCTCATCATCAGAAAATTCTCGAAGCCCAGCAACGCCCGATACCTGGCCGACCGTCAGTCATTCGAGGTACCTGGCAGCGTAGTGCCCTTGCTTCTGATGCTCGCGATCTTCAGTCTGAAATACACGGTAGGCGTACTCAGTGTTCGAGCGCCGATGATTGTGGCTGAGCCGGAGTTCGCCGTCTTGGCGAGTGCGATGCTGGGTATGCTGAGCGCTGCGTTTCTTGCGCGGAGCGTTGCGATTCAGTCCACGCGTGAGCGCAGTCTGGGCACTCAATTGCTACCGGTACTGAATTGAGGATTGTCTTGGCGCTATGACCGACATCACTAATCCCCACCATCTGCAAAACTCGGTTGGCCTAGTTGAGCGAATCGTATTTGGGTCGGTTGAGTCGGCGGGTTTCGCCGCAGCACAGTGTACGGCGACATGGTTTGGGCATCCGAACAACGCGCTCGCTGGCAAAACGCTGGGCGACCTAAGGAGCACTGCGGAAGGGTGGACTTGTCCGGCTATGTATCAATGTAAGCAAAAGACAAAGTAACTTGCTCGTCCGCTGATAGAGATCGTTAGCCCAGTACCTCAATATTGAAGTCATCAGAATTGATATCTGCGAATACCGGTTTTAAACCTAATAATGCTATTTCTTCTCTTTGTATCACTTTACAAATAAATACTTTTACCAAGTAAATAACAAGTATTATTTTTATTTTA
>JANORY010000436.1:0-14578 GCA_031415535.1 Burkholderiales bacterium
CCAGTAACCGAAAATCAGGCAGTAGCCGATTTCGAGAAGCACAATGGCGATAAGCGTAGTGGGCAGCATGGTTGGCGCGAATCCAGGGGTTTCGCGCCATAATCTACACTTATTGGCGCAAATAGGTCCCTTTCACGCCAACCAAGGTATTGATGGCAAATCCAACCATTGCACAATTTCTCCGCATGCTTGAAGCACTTATTGCCTCGCATGCCGAAGGAATAGGCACCAGCGACATCCAAGCCGAGTTGGTTCAGCGAAGTCTGTCAATACCGCGTCGAACGCTCCAACGACGGATCGAGGCGTTGATCGAAGAGGGCAAAGTAGTCGCCGAAGGCGGCAGTCGATCAACACGTTATCGTAGTAAACCCATAGTTACACCATCGCGGGAACCCGCCCGCGACGAAATTCGAACCACTGATAGTTACATACCTTTGTCGTCCTCGGGATTGCAGGTTCGTGATCAAGTCCGAAGACCAATCACGCAGCGCAAGCCAGTCGGATATCAGCGCGCATTTCTCGACCGCTATCGACCGAACAGCGATTTCAACCTGACGACCAATTACCGTAAGCGACTGCATGAAATGGGTCGCACCGAGGGCAAGGTTCGAGCAGCAGGAACCCACGCACGTAGCGTGATAGGGCGGCTGCTCATCGATCTGTCGTGGGCTTCTTCACGACTGGAGGGCAACACCTACACCCGGCTCGAGACTCAGAGACTGATTGAATTCGGTCTGTCGGCAGAGGGAAAGGACGCGCAAGAAACGCAAATGATTCTGAACCACAAATCGGCGATTGAATTAGTTGTCGATCAATCTGACGATATCGGTTTTGACCGATTCAGTCTACTTAATCTTCATGCAGTACTGTCGGACAACCTTATGCCTGATCCGCGTACCAGCGGTCGACTTCGCGCTCGTGAGGTCGAGATCAGTGGAACCGTATTCATGCCGTTGGCATCCTCACACCTTATATCGAACTGCTTCGAAGCGATGCTTGCGAAGGCTGCACAAATTAACGATCCGTTCGAGCAGGCATTTTTTGGTATGGTCCACATCCCGTATTTGCAGCCCTTCGAAGATGTAAACAAACGCGTGTCGCGATTGGCCGCCAACATTCCGCTTATTCGCTCGAATCTTTGTCCGCTTTCGTTCGTCGATGTTCCGGAAAAAGCGTACGTTGAGGGAACTCTGGGCGTCTATGAACTCAATCGAGTGGAGCTCTTGCGCGATGTCTTTGTATGGGCCTACCAACGGTCATGTCAACGCTATCTTGCAATCAAGCAATCGATCGGCGAACCCGATGCGTTCCGCATGAAGTATCGGGATGCAATCAGGCAGGTCGTTCAGTCGATCGTAGCTCGGAACTTGCAAGGTACACCGGTTGAGATATTCAAGAACGCAACCGGCTTGATCAACACTAACGATGAGGAGGCATTTGTTCAATTGGTCGCCGTCGACTTGGACAACCTTTATCGCGGAAACACCTGGCTCCATCGGGTAGCTTTGTCGGACTACCAGGCTTGGTCATTCAAAAGAAATCCGGAAAATTGACCAGCACCGCGCCGGGTGCTGGTAATTGAAACGGCTGCGAACGGGCGCTATCGTGCAAACCGTCCGCGCTGCGACGGTTGCGGCCGAAAGCCGCCGACACCGCTCGGCGCGCTGGTGCGACCCGGCTGCGCCGCTGCTTGCTGTGCGGGTTGTTGTGTACCAGTTTGCAGTGATCGTGGCTGGCTCGTGGACTGTAGCACTTGCAAGGGCCGCACTGCAGGCTTCGGACCCGAGTGATTCTGCACCGGTGCCGAGAAACTGCGTTGTACCGGCGCGGTGTTGCGTGCCGGCACCGCCGAGCTGCGCTGCGGGTTCGCCGTGCTGCCCCGTGGACTCGATGCGAAGGTGTTGCCCGGAGAACCACCACTGCGTGGTGCCGCTGGTGCATGCCGATTCGACGAAGGCTGCGATCGCTGTCCACGCCCCTGCGAGCTTGGCCCACGACCTTGTGAACTCGGCGTGCGCGGCGCGCTGGCACCACGCCCCGAACCATTGATGGTGCGACCAAAGCCCAGCACAATCGCTTCCGGCCGGTCATTCGGATCGAGCTCAAAGCCCGGAATAATCTTGCGCGGCAGCTCTTTTTTGATCAGCTTTTCAATGTCAGCCAGGAACTGGTATTCATCGATGCACACCAGCGAAATGGCTTCACCTTCGGAGCCGGCACGACCGGTGCGACCGATCCGGTGCACGTAGTCTTCCGGCACGTTCGGCAACTCATAGTTGACGACATGTGGCAATTCGACAATGTCGAGTCCGCGCGCGGCGATATCGGTCGCTACCAGCACTTGCAGGCTTGAATCCTTGAACTCGGCCAAGGCACGAGTGCGGGCGCTCTGACTCTTGTTGCCATGAATCGCCAGTGCCGTAATCTTGTCTTTGTTCAATTGCTCGGCGAGCCGATTGGCGCCATGTTTGGTACGCGTAAACACCAGCACCTGGAACCAATTGTGTTCCTTGATCATGTGCGAGAGCAGTTCGCGCTTGCGGCCACGATCGACCAGAAACACTGACTGCGTGATGAGCTCAGCCGTCGCATTGCGGCGCGCAACTTCGATCAGCGCCGGTGCATTCAGCAAACTGTCGGCCAGCACCTTGATCTCGTCCGAGAAGGTGGCCGAGAACAACAGGTTCTGGCGCTTCTTCGGCAACAAGGCGAGCACCCGTTTGATATCGCGCAGAAAGCCCATATCGAGCATACGGTCGGCTTCATCGAGCACGAGAATCTCGACCTGCGACAAATCAACCGTGCGTTGCCCGACGTGATCGAGCAGGCGACCCGGAGTCGCCACCAGAATGTCGACCCGGCCTTGCAACTGGCGGATCTGTGGATTGATGCCGACGCCGCCAAACACAACAGCCGAGGTGAATGGCAAATGCTTGCCGTAGTCGCGAACCGACTCTTGAATCTGCGCGGCCAACTCACGCGTTGGCGTCAGGACCAGGACACGGACCGGCCACTTGCCCTTGGCGTTGCGCACCGACGGATTGTCGGACAGGCGCTGCAAAATCGGTAATGTAAAGCCGGCGGTCTTGCCAGTGCCGGTCTGCGCGCCGGCCAGTAAATCACCACCGCCCAGAACGGCGGGAATGGCTTGTAGTTGAATAGGGGTAGCTTGTGTGTAGCCTTTATCAGCAACGGCACGCACCAGGGGCTCGGACAAGCCGAGATCTGCAAAACTCATGGAATCCCAATCGGGAGGATCGTCGACCTGCCGCACGCCTGTAGGAAGGCTTTGCTTGTGGCACCAGTCGGGTAGACGGAATTGTTACGGAGGATGTCTGATTTGACTGCGGCAAGGGGACTGGTCATCGAAGCCGCGAGCGAATACTACCGCGTTTCGGACGGATTCGGGTTGACTGTGCACTCTAACCGACGCATGGGGACGCACAGGCGGTCTATAGTGCGCGCCGGATGGAGCGTTATTGATCAAAACGGAATCAACTTGCGTGCCTCTTTGGCGAGCCAAGGTCCGACCGTGCGCAGGTGCTGAATCGTCTGTCCGTTCAACAGCGGAACACAAACCCCCTTTGAACAAACCTGCCCCTGTTGAATTTCGTCAATATGCAAATCACACGAGGTAGTCGCCCTGACTGCGGGCTCGGCGATACAGATATGCAGTCCAGGCCCTTGTCTGACGATTTCGCGGAATGAATCGCGCGCGCCGTGAACGTTGAACGCGTCCTTGCAGAATTTGGAATCTGTGATTGGAATGGCGACGGGTCCGCCAATCGGCGGCGGAAACCGCTCACGGCCTTGGGTAAGACTGATCATCTGACTAAAGAAAGCATTGTGATCGAACGGTTCGCAAAATATACCCGTTGAACCCGTCCCGATATAAACCTCGTCAATAATCCGGATGTTTTTCCAGATATCGAAGGGTGCCATCCGGGCGTGCAATGCCTTCAGGACAACTGTTCGGACCGAGTGCCCGCCGGCGAACCGCTTGGTCAACTCAGCCGGCGTCAAGGGTCCGTCGTTCTTCTCAAGATAAGGCATGAGCAAGTCCAGGCCCGGCCGCTTCGCATCGTTGCTGCGCCGAATGACGGCCTGCATGTCCTCAGGCAATTCTGATATCGGCGATCCAAACGAACCGGGACCGGTTACGCTAGACGTTCGGTTCGAAGTCAAGGCAAACGCCGGAGTCACGTCGGCTGCACGGCCAGCAATCCTCGTCGGCCCGGCGGCCGGTATCGGACTTATCGGATGCGGGCCTGGCCGCGCTGCGAGACGCGGGCCACCGGCACGATCATCCAGCACCGAAAGACCATGATCCAACGACGAAATCGTCATCCGACCAACGATATTGTCGGCATTGGTCTGATAGGCTCGGTTAATGATGTTGAACTCCCGCTTGTAGGCAAGCACCGCAGCAGCGGTTCGGGTTCCGTATGTTCTCGCCTCGACGCGAGCCGCCTCAGGGTCCAGGGCACCCAAGCGTACCAGAGCCGATTGAATCAGCGCAACATGTTCACCGCGCGCGCCGGGTGCTACATGCGATGCGTCCGAATTCAGGCAGGCCTGCAGTTCTCGACTTGCCAGGAACAGTTCAGAGCGAAGTGGCATGAGCGGCTCCAAAACGGTCAATGTAGCGGCAGTCCTGCGGCAGGTCAACAGTCTTTCAGTGAATGTCAGTCAGCGAAGGTCAGTCAGTGAATCGAGCACTTGAATCGAGCGGCACCGTGATGAGTGATGTCCAAACGGGTATGCTGGCGCCAGAATATGTCTCCTCTAGCCTTGACAGTTAGCTTGCAAGAAAACTCGGATGGAATGTTCACTATGATCGAGCAATTCGATGTCATCGTCATTGGTGCCGGACAGGCCGGGCCAGCATTGGCCGCGCGCTGCGGCCGACAAGGTTTGAAGACCGCCCTCATTGAACGCGGCCAGATGGGCGGAACCTGTGTCAACAATGGCTGCATTCCCACCAAATCGTTGATTGCATCGGCACGAGTCGCAGCCCTCGCGCGGCGCGCGGCCGACTTTGGTGTTGTGCTCGATCGGCCACCGCGCATCGATATGCCAGCCGTCAAGGCCCGCAAGGATCGCATCGTGCAGGCGTCGCGCGACGGGGTCACCAAATGGATGGCAAGCGCCGAGAACGTCAGCGTGATTCATGGCCATGCACGCTTCACGGGTGCGCGCGAGATCGTGGTGGCAGAACGCAAACTGGCGGCCGGACAAATTTTCATCAACACTGGCGGGCGGCCCGGCACGCCATTGCTGGCCGGTATTGACGAGGTGCCCTATCTGACCAATGTCTCGATGATGGATCTCGACCTGGTACCGGCACACTTTATCATCATCGGCGGCAGCTACATCGGGCTCGAGTTTGCGCAAATGTATCGGCGCTTCGGTGCCGAGGTGACCGTCTGCGAAAAAGGGCCTCGGCTGATCGCGCGGGAAGATGAAGACGTCAGCACTGAAGTCCGGGCGATTCTGGAACGTGACGGTATCGTCGTGCGTACCGATGCCAATTGTCTTGAGGTCGAGCGACACGGTGATGGAATTGCAGTGGCTGTCGATTGCGAGTCCGGCGCGCCAAGGATCGAAGGCTCGCACTTGTTGCTGGCCATCGGGCGCACGCCCAATTCCGATGAGCTCGCCCTTGAGCAGGCCGGCATTGCGGTCGATAAACACGGCTTCATCACCGTCAATGACCAACTCGAAACCAGTGTGCCCGGCGTGTACGCCCTCGGCGATGTCAACGGGCGCGGCGCCTTCACCCACACCTCCTGGAACGATTATGAAATCGTTGCGGCCAACTTGTTCGATGGCGCTACGCGGCGAGTAAGCGATCGGATCTCGGCCTATGCACTGTTCATCGACCCACCCCTTGGACGGGTCGGCCTGAGTTTTAGCGAGGCTCGAGCCACGGGTCGAGCGCTGCTGACGTCCAAAATGCTGATGTCGCGCGTTGGCCGTGCGCAAGAGGCCGGCGAGACACAGGGGTTTATGAAAATTGTGGTTGATGCACAGTCAAAACGAATCCTCGGGGCGACCATACTGGGAATGGCTGGTGATGAGGTGGTTCAATCCGTGCTGGAAGTCATGTATGCGGATATGCCCTACACATCGATAAACCGTGGCGTTCACATTCATCCGACCGTATCCGAACTTTTGCCGACTTTGCTGGAGAATCTGAAACCGTAGTTACGACAATTTGAGCAATAATTCGCCAACATCAAGTTCGAAGTTTCACTAATAATCAGGGGAGTAATATGCGAATTCAAAACAAGGTAGTGATCGTCACCGGTGCTGGCGGCGGTATCGGCGAAGGCATCGCCAAACGCCTGGCCCAGGAGGGCGGCAAGGTGGTGGTCAATGACATCAATGTTGCGATGGGCGAGCGAGTCGTCGCAGAGATCATTAAAGCCGGCGGAACCGCCTCGTTCTTTGCGGCTGATGTCACCAAATCTGCGGATATGAAAGCGCTGGTCGACACTGCCGTCACGCGCTACGGAAAACTCGATGTCATGGTCAACAACGCCGGCTGGACGCATCGCAACCGCCCGGCCCTCGAAGTCAGCGAAGACGAGTTTGACCGCTGCTTCGCCGTCAACGTCAAAAGTATCTATCTGGCGACTGTTCACGCCGTACCGGCATTTCGTAAAAATGGCGGTGGCAGCTTTATCAATATTGCCTCGACCGCCGGCATTCGTCCGCGCCCCGGCCTGACCTGGTACAACGGCTCGAAGGGTGCTGCGATCATGACCAGCAAATCACTGGCCGCCGAATTCGGGCCCGAGAATATTCGCGTGAACTGTATCAACCCGGTTTTTAATCCGGACACCGGCTTATCGGTTGAGTTTGCCGGCGGCCCGATTGACGATGCCAGGCGTGCAAAGTTTCTGGCGTCGATTCCACTCGGCCGCTTCTCGACCGCACTCGATGTCGCCAATGCGGCGCTCTACCTGGCGAGCGACGAGGCATCGTTTATTTCGGGCATCTGCATCGAGGTCGACGGCGCACGCTGCGCTTGAATACAATCTGACCGCGTTGCAATGGCCGCGTTTCACCAGAGCGTTCGGAATGCTGAACGTTCAGGGCGCGGCTGTAGCAAGCGCTTCGATCTGCGCGCGATCGACGCCGAGCCGTCCTGCGGCGGCACAAATATCATTCCAGGTGGTTGCGTCTACCGGCACGCCTTCGGCATGGCGCTTAGCCCGCATCTCGCGCTCCGGCTCACCGGCAATGCGCAGTTTATCGAAGCCGGCAGCGGTCGGGGTCTGACGCAACCAGTGCAGGAACTGCGAAGTCTCGGTCGCGAATGTATCGGCCGTACCCAATCTTGCAGGGTCAATCAGGATCGACAACATACCGTTCAGCACACCACGCGTGCCCGCGTATTCGCGATGCCAGGTACCCCCGCCCGCCAGTGCGCCGCCCAGCAATTCACAGATCAAACCCATGCCAGAGCCCTTGTGTTCGCCAAACGGCATCAACGCGCCGATCGGATCGATCACGACATAACGAGGGTCATTGGTCGGCTTGCCTTGGTCGTCGATCAGGCGCCCCGGCGGCACGGTCTCGCCCTTGTTGTGGGCGACGCGCATCTTGCCCTGCGCCACCACACTGGTTGCGTAATCGAGAATGATCGGCGGCGCATCAGGCACCGGTATTCCGATACAACAGGGGTTGGTACCCATTCGGCCATCGCCGCCGCCCCAGGCTGCGACGATCGGGCGCGACAGCACATTCACAAAATGGATGGACACCAGACCCTCGGCAGTCGCTTGTTCGGCCCACTGACCGATGCGCCCGAGATGATGCACATTGCCCAGACCCATAATGCAACTGCCCGATTGTTTGGCGCGGCCAATGGCGATTGCAGTAGCGTCCTCGCCAATCACCTGGCCGTAGCCGCGCTGACCGTCTACCGCGATCATGGCACCGCCGTCGAAATTGATCTTTGGTACCTGGTTGATGGCCAGCCCGCCCTCATGCAAGGATTCGACATAGCGCGGCACCATGCCGACGCCATGTGAGTCATGCCCGGCGAGGTTGGCGCCCACCAGCGCGGTAGCGACCAGGTTCGCCTCACGGACCGAGCTGCCACCCGCCAACACGATCGCCTCAACGGCCCGAGTCAGGGACTGCGCCCTGAAGTTCAAATATTCAGCCATGCACCGCTCCTCTTGTCCAAATATGAATACAGTATTGAATACGAATACAGTACACCTTTTCAATTCTGTGCTTCGGTATGAGCGCCGATATAAGTTCGCATCCGAGTCTTCGAGTTGAATCGCTCGGTAACGACTACATTCAACCGCTGAAACATTTTCGAAAATTGTCAAAGGCTGGGTAGCCGACGAACACTACAGTGCGCGCTAATTGCGGAGACCCACATGTTCAAAACCCGATTCACCGAAATGTTTGGCGTGCAATATCCGATCGCTCAAGGCGGCATGCAGTGGGTCGGTCGCGCCGGTCTGGTGTCCGCCGTTGCGAACGCTGGGGCACTCGGATTCTTGACCGCGCTGACCCAGCCGACGCCGGAAGAATTGACGCGCGAGATCGCTCGCTGTCGCGAGCAGACCGACAAACCGTTTGGCGTGAATCTGACCATTTTGCCGTCGCTCAAACCGCCACCCTATGCCGAGTATCGCCAGGCAATCATCGAGGCCGGTATCAAGATCGTCGAGACCGCCGGCTACAACCCGCAGGAACACATTGCGGTGTTCAAAAAGAGCGGCGTCAAGGTCATTCATAAATGCACCTCGGTGCGTCATGCCGTGAAGGCTGAGTCGATCGGTGCCGACGCCATTTCCATTGACGGCTTCGAGTGCGCCGGCCACCCGGGCGAAGATGACACGCCAGGCCTGATTCTGATTCCGGCCGCCGCCAACAAGGTCAAAATTCCAATGATCGCCTCGGGCGGATTCGGCGATGGTCGCGGTCTGGTGGCCGCACTGGCCCTGGGTGCCGAGGGCATCAACATGGGCACACGCTTCATGGCCACCCTGGAGAGCCCGATCCACCAGCGCGTCAAAGAGCAGATCGTTGAAAACGATGAGCGCGCAACTGACCTGATTTTCCGCACCATGCGCAACACGGCACGAGTTGCGCGCAACGCCGTCAGCCAGGAAGTCCTGACGATCGAGAAGCGTGGCAATGCGACGATTGAGGATATCCGCCATCTAGTGGCGGGCACGCGCGGCAAGGTGGTCTACGAACAGGGCGATCCGCAGTTCGGTATCTGGTCGGCCGGCATGGTGCAAGGGCTGATCGACGATATTCCAACCTGCAAACAACTGATCGATCGCATCATTGCCGAGGCCACGCAAATCATCAACGCCCGATTACATTCGATGGTGCGCTGACCTTCCGCGTGGTGCGCTAACGTCCCTTGAACTGCGCCGGGCGCTTGCCGATGAACGCCGCAACACCTTCGCGAAAATCCTCAGTCTTGCCCGCTTGTGTTTGTATCTGCGCTTCCAGATCGAGTTGCTGCTCGTACGAGTTGCGCGTCGACTCCCAATAGGCACGCCGGATCAGCGCGAGCGATTTGGGCCCGTCCGCCAACTGCCGCGCGATCGCCATCGCACCGTCCATCAGTTGCGCTTGATCATCATAAAGTCGGTTCACCAATCCCCATTCGTGGGCCTTCTCAGCCGGCAGCTTTTCAGCCAGCAGGGACAATTCCATCGCCCGGCCCCAGCCAATCAGGCGCGGCAACAAAAAGGTCGCACCACCATCGGGAATCAAGCCAATGCGCGCAAAAGCCTGCAAAAAGTAGGCGTTCTTCGAGGCACACACCAGATCGGCCATGATCGCCAGACTCATGCCCACACCGGCAGCCGCACCGTTGACGGCCGAGACCATCGGCATATCCAGCTCACGCAGCGCCATCAGCATCGGATGGTAGCCACCGCGCAAGGTGTCGCCTGAGCTTTGGCGAGGCTTGTTCGCGTCATCGGCCAAATTCGCGCCTGAGCAAAACGCCCGCCCCTGGCCGGTCAGCAACAAGCAGCGGGCACCATGCGCCGGATCGGCAATGCTGCGAACCGCGTCGCGCAATTCGGTGAGCATTTGCGCGCCGATCGCATTCAGAACTTCCGGGTGATTAAATTTCAGGACGGCCACCTTGCCGTCGAAATCCAGTGAGATGCGTTGATAGGTCATGTTGGACTTTCCGTAGGGATCGCGGGCGTCGGGGTTAAGGATGGGTGCGCAGTTTGCAATGCGCAGTAAAATTTTTGCGTGGCGTTTGAATCAAGATCAGCATACGCGATAAAGTGGCAAGGTAAAGAGGACGAACCATGAAGCAAACAAGCGATCTGAAATTTGGCTGTACGGCCGGCGGCTGTACCCACCAGGATACGAATATTCCGGGCATCACGGCCAAGGTTCAAATGGTCAAGGAATCCGGAGCCTTCGACTATATCGACCGCACACCGCCGGATGACGAATTCCGCGAATTACTGAAAGCCAGTGAGCAATACGATGTGCCGGTGTTGGCCAGTGGTTGGTTTTACACGGTGGGTCGCGACGAGTCAGTGTTCGAGCAGAACATCATCAAAGGTCGCTTGCTCGGCACACAAGTGCATAACGTCCAGGTGCTTACTAACCATGCCGATGGCCACCTGTTGAGTAACCTTGAAGTCGCCGATTTTTACATGCGGACCTACGACTTCGGTCTGCGTCATCAGGTCGTTCCGTGTTTTGAAGTTCATGTCAACATGTGGTCGGAACATTACGGCAGGGTCGCTGAAGTGGGGAATCTGGTCAGGCAGCGCGGCGTGCCGTTTTACATGACCCTGGATCACAGCCATGTCATTTTCAAAATGGACAACCCGAAGGAGCAAGAGGTCCAAAACATGAAGGCCGATGTTGAATCGGGTCAGCTCATTCTGGATCCAGCCAAGCCAGGTAATGTCGCCAAACAATGGATTGATGCCAACTATGTGCAGCACGCCCATGCGCGGGCTGCAATCCCTGCCAACCCGGTCAATACCTGGGGCAAACACCCGGACGGTCGAGTCGGGCGTGGCATACAGTACCCGTTCATGCGACCGAAGCCCGGCGAGTATTTAACCGACTGGGACGAGCGCAAGCTTGAGCCCTGGAAACGTGTGGTTCGAGACTTGCTGGCCTATCATGCGAGCCATGAGGAAAGCCCGATCCGGCAGATTTCCTGCGAACACATACCGGCCCCTGACTACGGTGGCGGGCACAAGTATTCAATCTTTGAGCAGAATGTTGCCTGCGCGCGTTGGCTTCGCGAAGAGTGGGCAAAGGCGCTGGCGCAAGCTTCGGAAACTCGCCAAGCGTTACCCGAAATTCATCCCCTCAGGTAAGCTTATTGTTCCGGGAACGACTGCTAAGCGCGGATTCAGCAGGGCAACTCGTTACAGTGTTTTACGGTTAAGCTTATGAGTTCAAAATTTACGCCAGCCAGCAGCAACCTGAAGTCGATTGAAAAGTATCGGCGGAAGGCCAAAATTTATGATTCAACGACCGGCCGAACCGACACTATTCGATACCGGACCATCGAACGCTTGCGCCTGAGGCCGGGGCAAGTGGTCCTTGATGTCGGCTGCGGATCGGGGGTCAGTTTTGCGTTGCTGCGCGACCGCGTAGGCCCCGAGGGTTTGGTATTCGGATTCGACCAATCGCCGGACATGTTGGCGCTGGCCCTAAAAAAATGCGCTGCCAATGCATGGACAAACGTCCATGTCCAGGAAGGGTTTGCCGAGTCAGTTCGTTTTCCCAAACCACTTGACGCGATCTTGTTTCATTACACCCACGATATTTTCCAAAGCCCTCTGGCGGTAGAAAATATTCTGTCGCAAGCGGCACCCGGTGCGCGGGTATCGATCGCCGGCATGAAAAATTTTGCCTGGTGGACCGGCCCGTTCACCTTGCTCTCGTTCTTCAAGAACTACGCCTGGAATGGTAATCCCCGAGGTCTTTGGGAGCCGTGGCGGCTGATCCGCCCGCACCTCGAAAACTACCAGTGGGAGTCGACCCAATGGGGCATGGGCTATATGGCGTCGGGCACGAAGCAAATATAAGTCTAGTCGGCCAACTCGGATGCGTCAGCAGAAAACGCCATGCTGGCGACCAGACCCACTACCGCGCCTAAGGAGACCGTTACGCCGATCATGGCCAGCACCGGCGTCGACGAGAACGCCAGCACGGTGAATCCGATAAAGGTTGAAGCGGCGGCCAGAAGGACCGATACGCTGGATCGTTGCCGCTCCGCTGCCCGGGTTGAGAGCGTTGAAAAGAACAAGGTGTAGTTCGAAGCGACGCCCACCACCAGCAGGATTGAGACCAGATTAAAGAGCGTCAAATGGCTCTTGATCAGCAGCAAAAGCCCACTGGTGATGACAATCGATGAAACGATGGTGGCGATCATTGAAAGCACCGCGCGATAGTGCCGCAACTGTATCAACAATACCAGGAAGATGCCGGCGGTTCCGAACAAGAACGCGCGCATCGTGCGCTCGCGATAACCAGCCACCAGCACTTCGACATCGGCCTTCAAATCGATCAGATCGACACCAGCCAATTTGGCTTCGGCGATGCGCTGTTTCACTTCCGAGTTCGAGCGCGCGCCGTCGAGCAGTATCAAGACGCTGGCACCCTGTTCATTGCGTACGATCTGCGAATCCAGCCAGGCACCCAGAATGGTTTTGTCGTAATAAAGCAGGTCAATCGGCGGCATGCTGCGGGTCGCCGCGACGGCTTCAACAAACGGCTCGAACGCCCTGGCACTGAGGTTTCCGGTGCTGGCGGCCTCAGCGATCCGCGCCCTGAGCACTTCGGTCACCGGTAGCGCGGCCTGGCGGCGCTTTTGCTGCTCGAAGCTGGGCAGCAAATCACTCGGACTTTCGAAGCCGGCCAGCAGCTTCTCGGAAACCAGCGAATCCAGAAAGCGCGTCGTCGCCTCCGCTCTTTGCAATGCTTGTCCGAGCGAGGCCCCTTGCACCGCTATCATGGTTCGAAGATCCGGAACGCCGATGGCACGCCGGTAGCTCAGGTCGCGCGCCGTCTCAGCCGCTGAACTGGAGGACAAGGCATCAAGGCTATCGTGCCACATCGTTTGGTACCGGCTTACCAACAACGCCGACATAGCGACGGCAATCAGCAGAACCGTCCAGCGCAATCGGCGCATGCCCAGGGCCAGGGCGGGTAACCAGGAAAATCGTAGCCACGATTCGGCGGTCGTTGTGCCAGGAACCCGCGAGCGCGGTAACAGCGCGGGCAACAGCCAACGTGCGCAAGCGGCCGCGACGACCAGACCGACGATTGAAAAAAGGCCGAGCTGCTTTAATCCGGCGAAGCCTGAAAAGTACATTGCAGCAAACCCAATCAATGAGGTCAGCATTGCCAGAAATACCTGCCGCCAGAAACGCCGGCTGTGCTGGCCGTTTTCATCGGCCTGTACAAACGTATAGATGGCGTAATCAACCGCCTCACCGATCAATGTGACTCCGAACGCCAGTGTGATGCCGTGTATAGCGTTATCGAGAAACCCGACCACCGCAAATCCGGCCAAGGTGCCGCTGGCAACCGGAATCACCGCCAGGATCAGAAAACGCGGGCTTCGTAATGCCCACAGCAGCAGCGCGGCGACCAGAAAGATCGCCACCAAGGACAGCCAAAAGGCGTCCTTGCCGATGGCATCATGCGACAAAACATTGAAGTATCCTGATCCGGCAAATTTGACCGTCGGTTTGGTGAGTCCGGCCGGCCATTGCTTGAGGACCTCGTCGGCGCTTTGCTGCGCGAACTGAATGGTTTGCGTTAAAGCTGCAATATCGTTGCCCTTGGCCTCGGTTTCCATCAGTAGCAGAGCGACACTTCCGTCCGTGCCCAACCAGACGCCTTCGCCGGTCGGCGACGCGGTGCGTTGCGAGGCTTTTTCAAGTAACTGTAGCGCCGTCAGCGTGGGATCGGCAGTCGCAATCGATTTGATCGCAGCGCCTTCAGCAGAAATCAGGACTCGCTCGAGATCGGCAAAGGCCCGGCCCAGGCCAGCGCTGGTGAACTGTTCGTCGGTGGTTTTTTTGCTCAACAGATAACGCGCCGCAAACACACGATCGCGTTCTACCGTGAGCTCGTTCAGGTCGCCATTGCTGACCCAGGCAAACTGCCGGTCGCTGGCCAGTTTTGCACGCAGTGACTTGCTGGCGCTCACCAGCGCCGATGTTTGCTCAGCCGTCTGCGCCGCGTTTTGCTCAGCCGAAGGCGCGGCCTTGCCGAGCGGCGGATTCAATTGCAAACCAATGACCATGATGCGCGTCGACAGCCCGTCGCGCAGTTGGTCCATCATGAGCCGCTGCGTGGCGTTCGCAGGTCCCGGCAAAAAGGACGAGGCATCAGTCACCACCGGGGTACGCGAAACCTGCCATGCGGAAGTAGCCACCACGGCGAGCCAAATGGCCCAGATCCAGACTCTCATTTCAACGTATCGTCGTCTGGACTATTCGCCAGGTGCCGTCGGGTGTGTGCATCCCGGGATGTTAGCAAAGCCTGAACGCGGCACTAATCCACCTTGATCCCGGCCTGTCGT
>JANORY010000437.1:0-2996 GCA_031415535.1 Burkholderiales bacterium
ATCCCGAGCACCTGACCACCGGCCGCCAATGCACCGTCGGCGACGGCACCCATCAAGCCGACATTGCCGCCGCCATAAGCGAGCCGATGGCCGCGCTCACCGATCGCCCGGCCAATCTCGGAAGCGGCCCGCGCAAAGCTCGGATCATTGCCCGCCTTGGCGCCGCAAAATACACAGATTGTTTTAGTTGCACCGTGATTCATGATTTGGAAACCGACTCGTGTTTTGGTTCGCGAGCGAGCAACTCTTTGACGGCGTCTGCGGCGCTCAGCTCGGCACGCAAGACACGGCCAACGGCCGAACAAATCGGTAGCTCAACCCGGTAGTGTTCGCCCAGACGTAGCGCCGCCTCGACTGTCGCAACGCCTTCGGCGACATGGCCCAGGCCCGCGAGGATCGACACCAGCGATTGACCTCGGGCCAGCTCCAACCCAACCTTGCGGTTGCGCGACAGTGCTCCGGTGGTCGTCAAGACCAGGTCGCCCAAGCCGGTCAGACCCATGAAGGTTTGCGCACGCGCGCCCATCGCAATACCCAGTCGGGAGGTCTCCGCCAAGCCGCGGGTGATCAGGGCCGCACGAGCGTTCAATCCCAACTCAAGTCCGTCGCAGATGCCGGTAGCGATCGCGACCACGTTTTTCAAGGCACCACCCAGTTCGACACCGATGAGGTCATCATTGCGATAAATGCGCATCGCATTAAAGTGAAAGGCTTCGACGGTCAGCGCGGCGATCGTCTCGTTGGCGGTCGCCACCGTCAGCGCTACCGGCAAGCCGCGCGCAACTTCCAACGCGAAACTCGGCCCTAGCAAGGGCGCAACGCTCGAATCTGGCAGGATCGTCTGAATAATTTCATGCGGCAAGAACACACCGCACACCGAGGCATCATCGAGCAGCAATCCCTTGCTCAACCAAAGAACCGGTATCTGTGGATTGCCTTCAAACAGAGCCGCCAGCGACGCCAAGCCCGACATTGGGCTGGCCAGAATCGCCAGTGGTTTATCAGAAGCTTTGAGCCAATTGAGTGCCATCGAAACATCAGCGCTCACCTCGATCGAGTCGCGCAATTCAATCTCGGGCAGATACTGCCGATTACGATGTTCCTGATTGATCTGCGCCGCTTTTTGGGGCGTGCGTGCTACCAGCAGCACCGAGTGTTTCAAACTCGCCTGCTGTGCCATCGCGGTACCCCAGGCACCGGCGCCGAACACAGCGATTCGCATTCGTTCTACAGTCCCCAGACCTCTGTCGACTTCACAAAACCAAGCGAGCCATCACGGTGTTTGACCTTCACCCAGCCGCCGGCCGGTGCCGTTTCCGACAGATCAAGTACCACGCCCCGTTCCGCTTGAAACACGATGGTCGCACTGTCCTGCGGTGAACTGCGCACCACAGCAGTTGACACCGCCACGACGGTACGCTGATTGACGAGCTCGGCGCGCTCGATCCACAGTACATCGCCCGCCGAATCACGAACCTTGACCCAATTGTTGACCACCGACAACACCTCCAGCGGCATGCCACGCGGCGCAACAAACAGCTTTTTGCCCTTATTTGAGGGGCTGTCAAACAGAACTGCAGCAGCCACGCCGACCGAACGATAGTCAGCGGCTTGCACCGTCGGTGCGGCCAGGAGGTTCGATAAACCAAGTACCGCGACAATGACTACGCGAGCGCAACGAGCACGAGCACGAGCACGAGCGCTAGCACGCAGCAAAATGGTGGACTCAAAAATGGCGGTCATAAGTTCAGTCTTGTTGTTTGCCGTTAGGTATGTAAAGTCCAGCGCCGTTTTCCTTAGGCTGGGCAAGCTGGGCTTGTTCGGTGGCCAGACGTTGCTGGTAGAGCGCCTCAAAATTGATTTCAGCCAGATGCATCGGTGGGAAACCAGAGCGCTGGATCACGTCGGCAATATTGGCGCGCAAATAGGGGTAAATAATGTTCGGACAAACGACGTTCAGCAGAAACGGCATCTGATCATCAGGCACATTGCGAATCTCGAAAATACCGGCTTGTTTTGCCTCGACCAGGAAGGCAATTTTCTCAGCAATCTTGGTGGTCACGGTGACCGTTACCGAGGCTTCATGAATACCGTCAACCACCGACTCATTAGCGACATCAAGCTGAATTTCGACCGCCGGCTGCGCAGTCTCCAGGAAAATCTTTGGCGCATGCGGAATTTCCAGCGAAAGATCCTTCAGATACATACGCTGAATGGCAAAGGTAGGGGCTTGCGCCTGATCGGACATCAAAAATCCTTAAGAGTTAGATAGGTGAATCAGCGGCTTGCCGGTGCTGCTGCGGAAGAGGACAGTAAAGGCACAAGACCGCCGGCATGATCAAGCGCGGCAAGGTCGTCGAATCCGCCGACGTGGGTCTCGCCGATGTAGATCTGCGGCACGGTTCGCCGGCCGGTACGGGTCATCATTTCATCGCGCCGCGCGGGCTCGAGATCGATGCGAATCTTTTCGATCTCGGTGACACCGCGTGCCTTCAACAACTGCTCGGCGCGCTGGCAGTAGGGGCAGCTCCCGGTGCTATACATCAAAACCTTGTTCTGGGACATCTATCGACTCCTGGGCGATCGCCCGATTGGTAGTGTGGTGTTTCACGCTAGGTTTTACTTGACCACCGGCAAACCGGCTTGACGCCAGGCACCGAGCCCGCCATCCAGGCAAAAGACTTGCTCACGACCGGCCTTGCGCAGCGTGCCAGCAGCCTTTCCAGAGCGTTGTCCCGAGGCGCACACCACCAGTACTGGCTTGCCCGCAGGCAGCTCGGTCATCCGCTTGTCAAGATCGTTGGCGGGAATATTCTTCGAATTCGGCAAGTGTCCGCCTGAGTATTCGCTGTTCTCGCGGACATCGAGCACGATGGCACCATCGTTCATCAGCCGAGTCGCGGCAAGGGTGTCCAGGCTGGCACCGGCGCGCTGCTTGGCAATCAGCGGCATCAATAGCATTGAGCCCGATATGACCGCCAATAAAATCAAACCCC
>JANORY010000438.1:0-1053 GCA_031415535.1 Burkholderiales bacterium
GGAGACGGCGGCCATCGGCATTCAGGCCAAATCGGGCCGATACGGGGGCACGTTTGCCCATCGGGATGTGGCCATCCAGTTTTGTTATTGGCTCAGCCCGACGTTCCAGATTTACCTCATCAAAGAGTTTCAGCAACTGCACGCCGAGCGGCGCGACGCGCTCAAATGGGATGTCCGGCGGCTCATTTCGAAGGTCAATTACCATATCCACGCCGATGCCGTGCGCCAAAATCTGGTGCCGCCCGTCAACTGGAATACCCGCCTCGAAGGCCTCCGGTTTGCCTCCGAAGCCGATATGCTCAACCTCGCCGTTTTCGGCATGACCGCTGCCGAATGGCGACTCGCAAGCCCCGAAGCCGTCGGAAATCTCCGCGATTTCGCCTCGCACGAGCAGCTTATCGTCCTGGCCAACCTCGAAGCCATCAATGCCGAACTCATCCGCGACGGCCTCCGGCAGGAAGAACGAGCCTCGAAACTTCACGAAATCGCGCTTTATCAAATGCAGATTCTCGAAAAATTGCCCGCGCTGCGGCAATTGCCAAGCATCGGCAATTGATGGACTGGCCGCTCCATTTTGCCGGTGGCTCCCATTCACCCACCCCGCCGCACAAAATGCCCGCCCACGCCGCCTTGCCCGCCCCCCTTTTTATTGATATGCCAGACCACCCGCGCCATGAAAAAACGCGCCAGATTCCGACCGTTCAAATCACGGACAAACTGCGCGGTAACATCGCGGCTCGCCTGCCGGTTCTGATTGAGCCAGTCGTTGGCCGACAGCCGGATTTCGAGCGACTCGTCTTTCAAAAAATAGCGGGTCAGCGATGAATTCCACGACACCTGCACGCGGTCAAATTCACGGTCGAGGCCGCCGTTAAACTGCCATTCGAGGTCGTTCCAAAGTCGCAGACCGCCCGGCAGCCGGCAGCCCAAGCCGTTCGAAGCATAGCTGCCGAGCCATGTTTTTTGAAACGCCGACTGCAAATTGTTTTGCCCAAAATTGAGGTCAAGCCCAGCCGTCAAATTGATTTCGAGGTGGTCATTCGGGTCAAAATT
>JANORY010000439.1:0-1451 GCA_031415535.1 Burkholderiales bacterium
CAATGAAAAGAAGAGACTTTCTCCGCACGGCTGGCCTGGCAACTGCCGCCATGCCGTTTGCACATAACGGGTTGGGAATCAATCCTTTGTCCCAAAATTCTGTTTTTTCGAGGCTCGGCGCACTCGTCGGCAACACCGACAAAGTGATGGTTTTCATCGAGCTTTCGGGCGGCAACGACGGCCTGAATACGCTGCTGCCGATTGACCAGTACAGCCACCTCGCATTGCATCGCCCGAGCCTCTTAATCCCTGAAAATGAGGCACTTGCGCTCGCCGGGGTTTCCAAAACCAGGCTTCACCCGTCGATGACGGGGATGCGCCAACTGTTCGACGACGGCTGGATGTCCATCGTTCAGAACGTGGGTTATCCGAACCAGGATTACTCGCATTTTCGGTCGATTGACATCTGGAACACGGCGGCCAACAGCGGCCAAAGCCTCGATACCGGCTGGCTTGGCCGCTACCTCGAAGGCCAGAACCCTGGCTACCCGACCGACTATCCGACGGTGGACAACCCCGACCCGCTGGCCATTCAGGTTGGGTCGTTTGCGTCGCCGTCGTTGATGGGCGGCACGTTTCCGATGGGCATTTCGATTGGCAATCCGGACGATGTTTACGACCTCATCAATGACTTTATCGAACCCGCCCCGGCCACGCCCTACGGCGACGAACTGACCTACATCCGCACCGTGATGCAGAACACGAAACTCTATTTTGATGTCGTAAAAAGCGCGGCCACCGTCGGCCAAAACGTCTCCGCGCTCTATCCAGCTCAATACACAAACAGCCTCGCCGACCAGCTAAAAGTGGTCGCCCGCCTCATAAATGGCGGTCTGCAAACGCCCATTTATGTGGTCAGCATCGGCGGTTTTGATACGCACAGCGAGCAGGTGGGCGGCTCGCCGAGCGAGGGTTTTCACGCTTATCTCCTCGGCCAGGTTTCCGAGGCGGTTACGGCTTTCATGGACGACATCAATTTGATGGGCAAAGCCGACAAAATTTGCGGCATGACCTATTCGGAATTTGGCCGGACGATTGCCGCAAACGACAGTTTCGGCACCGACCACGGCGCGGCGGCTCCTCTTTTTGTGTTCGGAAAAGAGGTCATTCCGGGCATTATCGGCAGCAATGCCGTCATTCCGCAGCAGCTTGATGTGTCGGCAGATGTGCAGATGCAGCACGATTTCCGCTCGGTTTATGCCTCGGTTTTGCAGGACTGGTTCGGTTTGGCCACGCCGCAGGACGTGCTGCTGGCTGATTTTCCAATCCTTCCGATTTTCAAAAATTCGATTGGCATCACCGAAACAACGGCCCGAAACCCGTGGGAAATCGGCAATTTTCCGAACCCCGTGCAGGCTTCGACGACCATCACGTTCACCTCGCCAGCGGCTTTCATCACCGTAAATCTGTTGGACGCGAACGGGCGTTTGCTCCGCAAAATCGCCGAAGGC
>JANORY010000440.1:0-4008 GCA_031415535.1 Burkholderiales bacterium
ATCTTTTGCAGCAACCGCTTTGCCGCTCGACGACACGTAGTCGCGAGGCTTGGCGACAAACGCGACCTTCGGCGTGTGCTGGCGTTTTGCGGCCTCGGACAAGTCTTTTATAAGGCCCATTCGTTGCGCGCCATGAGCTCGAATATTTTCGAACATGACCAGCGCTTTTGCGTCGCTGTTGATATCGTCCTGCAATTCGGTACCCTGGTAGCCGATCGCTTCGGCATTAATGAAGATGGTCGGAATTCCAGCGTTGATCATCGTCGCCTGCAACACGCCAATGCCGGGCACTTCAAGTTCATCGACCAGATTGCCGGTCGGAAACATTGCGCCGCCAGCGCCGTCTTCGTCGGCGGCCGGATCCATGAATTCGAGTTGCACTTCGGCAGCCGGAAAGGTCACGCCGTCGAGCTCGAAATCGCCAGTCTCTTGCACCTGACCATCGGTCATCGGCACGTGAGCAATGATGGTCTTGCCAATGTTGGCCTGCCAGATGCGCACGATCGCCACGCCATTGCGGGGGATTCGACTCAAGTCAACCAAGCCATTGCTGATCGCAAACGGACCGACCGCTGCGGACAAATTTCCACAATTGCCACTCCAATCGATGAATGGCTGGTCGATTGAAACCTGGCCGAACAAATAGTCGACGTCGTGATCAGGTTTGCTGCTCTTGGCGAGAATTACGGTCTTGCTGGTACTCGAGGTTGCGGCACCCATGCCGTCGGTCTGTTTGCCATAGGGGTCCGGACTGCCAATGACGCGCAACAGCAATCGATCGCGAGCAGTGCCGGCGACCTGAGTATCGGTCGGCAGATCGTGCAAGCGAAAAAACACCCCTTTGCTGGTGCCGCCGCGCATGTAGGTGGCGGCGACCTTGATTTGTGGTGGGCGAGTCATGCATGCTCCTGGTCATAATTCTGCGTGTTGTTCGGGTCGACCGCCCGTTCTGCGCGGGCGCAGGCCTGTCACTAAGCCGCCTTGGTCGATTCCAGAAAATCCTGCGCGAAGCGTTGCAGTACACCGCCCGCCTCGTAGATCGACACCTCTTCAGCCGTGTCGAGCCGGCAGGTCACCTGAACTTCAATGCGCTCGCCAGTCTTGCGATGAATGATCAAGGTGAGATCGCCTTTGGGCCGGCGCTCGCCAAGTACATCAAACGTCTCGCTGCCCTCAATCGCCAAGGTCTTGCGATTGACGCCGGCTTTGAACTCCAACGGCAGCACGCCCATGCCGATCAGGTTGGTGCGGTGAATGCGCTCGAAGCCTTCGGCGGCAATTGCCTCGACACCGGCCAGGCGCACGCCCTTGGCGGCCCAGTCGCGCGACGAGCCCTGCCCGTAGTCGGCACCGGCGATGATGATCAGCGCTTGCTTGCGCGTCATATAGATTTCGATCGCCTCCCACATGCGAGCGATCTTGCCGTCGGGCTCGATGCGGGCCAGCGAGCCTCGCTTGACCTTGCCATCGACGAGGACCATTTCGTTGGTCAGCGTCGGGTTGGCGAAGGTTGCGCGCTGGGTGGTCAGGTGATCGCCGCGATGCGTCGCGTAGGAGTTGAAGTCTTCCTCGGGCAGGCCCATTTTCGCTAGGTATTCACCGGCCGCGCTGTTCAGCATGATCGCGTTCGAGGGCGACAGGTGATCGGTGGTGATATTGTCGCCGAGCACCGCCAAGGGTCGCATGCCTTTGAGCGTTCGCGCACCCGCCAGTGCTCCTTCCCAGTACGGCGGTCGGCGGATATACGTGCTCTGTGCGCGCCAGGCGTACAGTGGGCTGACCGCCTCGTTACTCGCGACCCGCTGCTCGAACATCGGAATGTAGACATCGCGAAACTGCTGCGGCTTGACCGCCTGGCGCACGATTGCGTCGATCTCGGCGTCACTGGGCCAGAGGTCTTTCAGCAGGATTGGCTGGCCATTCGCATCGTTGCCAAACGAGTCGCGCTCGATGTCGAAGCGCACCGTGCCAGCAATCGCGTAGGCGACCACCAGCGGCGGTGAGGCGAGGAAGGCCTGCTTGGCATACGGGTGAATGCGGCCATCGAAATTACGATTGCCTGACAGCACGGCTGTTGCATAAAGATCGCGCTCGATAATTTCCTTTTGAATCTTCGGATCGAGCGCGCCCGACATGCCGTTGCAGGTGGTGCAGGCGAAGCCGACGATGCCAAAACCGAGTTGCTCCAGTTCGTGCATGAGGCCGGCTTCCTCGAGGTACAGCGCTACCGTCTTCGAGCCCGGGGCAAGCGAAGACTTGACCCAGGGCTTGCGAGTAAGGCCCAACCGGTTGGCGTTACGCGCCATCAGACCTGCCGCGATCACGTTGCGCGGATTGCTGGTGTTGGTGCAACTCGTGATGGCTGCGATGATCACCGCACCATCGGGCATCAGCCCACCGGCGGGCTGCACCCATGGACCGGCGATGCCCCGTGCGGCCAACTCGGAGGTCGCTACGCGTGCATGCGGATTCGATGGTCCGGCCATGTTGCGCACCACACTCGACAGATCGAATTGCAAGGTTCGCTCATACTGTGCGCCTGCCAGACTGTCGGCCCACAGACCGACGTGCTTGGCGTAGGTTTCGACCAACTGCACCTGATCGTCGGCGCGGCCAGTAAGCTTCAGGTAATCGATGGTCTGTTGATCAATAAAGAACATGGCGGCGGTGGCACCGTACTCCGGAGCCATGTTGGAGATCGTGGCACGGTCGCCGAGCGTTAGAGCCGCCGCACCTTCGCCCCGGAACTCCAGATAGGCACCGACCACCTTGGATTGGCGCAGAAATTCGGTCATGGCGAGCACGACATCGGTTGCGGTGATGCCGGGCTGTGGTTTGCCCGAAAGTTCGACGCCAACGATATCCGGCAGCCGCATCCAGGAGGCGCGCCCGAGCATGACGTTCTCGGCCTCCAGACCGCCAACCCCTACGGCAATCACACCCAAGGCATCGACATGCGGCGTATGACTGTCGGTACCGACCAAAGTGTCCGGGAACGCAACACCGTCGAGGGTGTAGATGACCGGCGACATTTTCTCCAGATTGATCTGATGCATGATGCCGTTGCCGGCCGGAATTACCTCGACATTCTTGAACGCAAGTTTGGTCCAGTTGATGAAGTGAAAGCGATCCTCATTGCGCCGGTCTTCGATCGCACGGTTCTTCTCGAAGGCCTGCGGGTCGAATCCACCGCACTCGACCGCCAGTGAATGATCAACGATCAGTTGCACCGGCACCACCGGATTGACCTGGGCCGGATCGCCGCCCTGGTCAGCAATCGCATCGCGCAAGCCGGCCAGATCAACCAATGCGGTTTGTCCCAGAATGTCGTGACAGACCACGCGTGCCGGAAACCACGGAAAGTCGCGATCGCGCTTGCGCTCGATAATCTGCTTCAGGTAGTCAACCAGCATTGCCGGATCGCAACGGCGCACCAGGTTCTCGGCGTGCACACGGGCCGTGTACGACAGTTGATCCCAAGCGCCAGGTTTGATGTCATTGATGGCTTGGCGGGCATCGAAGTAATCGAGGGCGCTGCCGGGCAGTTTTTTGCGGTAAAGCTTGTTCATGGGTGAGGGGACCTGAAGGGTGAACGCCAGCGGATTCGAAGCCGATGAAGTGAACGTCTATTTTACTCAGTATCTGGATCAACGGAATCAACCGGCTGAAGGTCGAGCTACCGTGGACTGAGCGCTTCTTCAAAGTGCCGCCGAAGTCCGCGCACGCCCAAACTCGGTACACTGCATTCCTCGATGATTGTGGCGGCCAGAGTAGCCTACCTGGCTGCGACGAGCCGCTAACGAAACACAGATATTTGCGGAACAGGACGCCAAATGTTCATACCGACGTCTCAGGAAACCTTCGGACCCTACTATCCGGTCAATTTGCCAGTCCACGATCAACTCGACATGACCCGGGTGCCTGGTCGATCGGCGCGCGCGGCTGGCCAAATGATTGAGCTTTCCGGCCGGGTCCTGCAAACCGACGGCAGGCCAATCGCCGGCGCAA
>JANORY010000441.1:0-5991 GCA_031415535.1 Burkholderiales bacterium
CGGCTCGAACTCGAAGCCGAACATCGGGTCACGTTCAGTAATGCGTAGCGGCGCGCTCAAGGCTTTGCCGAGCCCGGTGATTCCCAGGTGCTGGCCGAGCTTCGCATCGATCGGCACGCCGAATGAATTGAGCACCACCAGCTTGACGCCCTGATCGATGACGCTGCGATACCAATCAAGCAGCTTCAGTTCATTATTCTGATCGCCCTCGGAGATCCACGCCACCACCGCCGCATAACGATCGGCGAGCAGCCCCTTCGGCAAGGGTTTGCGTTTGAAGTCGAGCAGATCGACCCGATAGCCCAGGTACTGCAGTGGCATCACCAGATTGCGCTGTGCCGGTGATGAATGTTCTTCGCCGTCGATCGAGCCTTCATGCAGCAGCAGAACCCGGCGCGGCGCGACCTCGAACGCGCCCATCCCCAGGCTGCTGAGATCGGCGTCGGTTACATAGGGCGTGATGCCCAGTTCCAGAACCTGGCGTGCCACGCTGCGCATGGCTGCGCGCTTGCGCGGGTCAACATACTCAATGGCGATCGGCTGAATGCCGAATTCGTTGCGCGCCTTTTGAAACTGATCGAGCAACCATTGCCGATCAGCCAGCGGCACCTGAGCGTAACTCTTCTTCGTGCTGTCCCAGCGTCCGAACAGCGATTCGGCGGCAATCGCCTGCACTTGTTGACGGGCGAACGGCAGGAATTCGAAGCCGCGATTCAGAATCAACCGAGCCTGTGGCAGGCGCTGATTCAACAGGCTCAATACACGTAGCATGCCGTCTTGTTGTTGCTTTACGCTGGCAGCGTCCTTGGCGATCAGCGTATACGAATCCATCGTGTCAAAGAAAAATCCGCGATAGCCTTTTTGCCAGAGCGGACGCACAATCTGTTCGACAAAAAACTCGGGCCACCCGTCAGCAGACTGATCAATCACCTGACTGTCCCAGCTCGCGTTTTGACCGATCAGCCAGGCCGTCGGCAGGCGTTCGAAATAGGCGCGCGAGCGCAGCACCTCACCAACCGATACATAGGCGTAGAGCTGCGAGCGTTGTTGTGCGTGTTCGCGATACTTGATGGGATCAATCGGGTGATCCGGATCGACCACAACCACATCGAAGCCGCGCAACTGATCCAGCGGCGGTGCCGCGCTGTAATGCAAGGCCACTGAAATATCGGTTTTGCGATCGTGGCTTTGCGCCTGCACGGCGCTGTTGGTGCCGAGCAACACAAGCACCAGGCTCATCAACAGTGAACCAAGCAGCAAGCGCAGCGGTGCCGGCGAGCTTGGATGGGTCGGTTGGGTCGTATTGGCGACGTGTAACATGAAGGTCTTGTTCTTGGCGAAATCGCATGCTCGTTCACCCAAATTTTAGTCCGATCGCGATTGAATTAGGCCCACTGGCAATCCGCTGGTACGGCCTCATGTACCTTCTGGCGTTTGTACAATTTTTTGCACTCGGGCGCTTGCGTATCAAGCGTTATGCGCATGTCGCTGCGACCGGCATGACCAGCCAGCGCGTTGAAGATCTGTTGTTTTATGGCGCACTCGGCGTCGTGCTCGGCGGACGGCTCGGTTACGTATTGTTTTACAAGCCTGCCTACTTCCTGTCGCATCCCCTCGAGATTCTGGCGGTGTGGCAAGGCGGCATGTCCTTTCATGGCGGATTGCTCGGCGTCATCGTCGCCTGCTGGCTGTTCGGCAAACGTCGTCAAATCCACTTTCTCGATACGCTCGATTTTGTCTCGCCATTGGTGCCGCTCGGATTGGCGGCCGGGCGGATGGGCAACTTTATCAACGGTGAGTTATGGGGACGGCCAAGCAGCGTGCCGTGGGCGATGATTTTTCCACAGGCCGGCGATAACATTGCCCGGCATCCGTCGCAGCTTTATCAGTTTGTTGGAGAAGGTCTGCTGCTGTTTGTGTTGGTCTGGTGGTATGCCTCCAAACCGCGCGCACGCGGTGCGGTCGCCGGTGTGTTTGCGATGGCTTATGCCGGGTTTCGCTTTGCCGCTGAATTCGCGCGGCAACCCGATGCGTTCCTGGGCTATTTGGCCGGCGGCTTGACGATGGGACAGTGGCTGTGCATTCCGATGTTCCTGGTCGGAATGCTGTTGTTTCTGATGCCGTCGCGGAGACCGGCGTGAACCTGTACTTCAGTTGTAAGTGCCTTGCCCATGTTTGAGCGCCTTGCATCAGTCAGACGCAACGCCCGCGATCGGGTCGATTTAAAACGACTGGTCGATGATTGCCGACAGATATTGGGTGTGCGCGGCGAGGCCAATAGTGTCGCCATTGCCGCCATGGCCATCGAGCGCTGTGGCCGACTATCCGCTGACGGCATGCAGCAGTTTTTTCAAGTGCTCGCGGAAGAATTTAATCCCGATCCGGGCGAAGTGCTGGCGCTGGCCGAGCGCTACGCAGTGTCTCGTTCTCCTGAGAATCTGATTCGGCTCGGTCAGGCGGCCGAGGCACCACGCCAGGAGTTGTTTCGTCGCCTGAATCGTGCGCCGGGTGCCACCGCAGTGTTGATCAATCTGCGGGCGCGGCTGCTTGAGCGGTTAAAGCAGGACAAAAAACTGGTCGCGGTCGACGCCGATCTCGAACACCTGCTGTCGTCCTGGTTTAATCCCGGCTTTCTGCAGATGATTCAAGTCGATTGGCGATCGCCGGCAGCATTGCTTGAGCGTATTATTCATCACGAAGCGGTGCACGCCATTGACGGCTGGAATGATCTTCGACGCCGGCTCGAACCGGATCGACGCTGCTTCGCGTTCTTTCATCCGGCGCTGCCCGATGAGCCACTGATCTTTGTTGAAGTCGCGCTGATGCCGACCATGCCCAATGCGATTGCACCGCTGCTGGACCGCGCCACCGAGTCAGTGCTGTCACCGGACAAGTACCGGGTCGCGGTGTTTTATTCAATCTCGAATTGTCAACCGGGTCTGCGCGGCATCAATCTCGGCAATTTTCTGATCAAGCGGGTTGCCGAGCATCTGGCGAAAGAGTTTCCGAAACTCAAGGCATTCTGTACCTTGTCGCCCATCCCATCGCTGGCTGGCTGGCTCGCCAAGCTGGACACGATCGGCGATCCGGCCTTGAAATTGAGTCAAAGCAAGAAGCTCAACGACAGTTTGAAGGTACTGCGACAAAAACACGGCCATGATCTAGCCGGCTTGGGTGCCGGCGATGTAATGCCTGAACGTGAACTCGATGCACTGATGCGCCTGGCCGCCTATTATTTGGCGTTTCGCTCCGGTGTCGTTGAGCAGGCGGGCAGCGCCGACCCGGTGGCGCGCTTTCATCTGCATAATGGTGCCCGGCTTGAGCGGATCAATCCGCAGGCCGACCTGTCGCGCAAGGGCTTGAAGCAATCGTTCGGTCTGATGGTTAATTACCTGTACGATCTCGACGAGATCGAGAGTAATCATGAGCGCTTTGCTAATGGCGACGTCAATGCCTCAAAGCCGGTACATGCGTTGATTTAAGAATAATTTTTGGAGACAGAATTGAACCTACTATCAGTTTCACGTCGTCAACTTTTGCGCGCTACGCTCGGTGCAACCGCGTTAGGGCAAACACCGTTTGCGCTAGCGCAGTCCGCCGCCGGCTGGCCCAACAAGCCGGTTCGTCTGATTGTTCCGTTTGCCGCCGGTGGCGGAACCGATGCCTTCGCCCGGCCGCTCGGCAAGGTCCTATCCGGCACACTGGGTCAGTCCTTTGTGATTGATAATCGCGGCGGCGCGGGCGGAACACTTGGTGCCGAGGTCGCCTCGAAAGCGCCCGCCGACGGCTATAGTTTCCTGGTCGGTGCCGTGCATCATACGATCGCCGTCAGCCTGTATCCGAAACTGGGCTATGACCTGCAGAAGGACCTGCTGCCGGTGACCGTACTGTCCTACGTGCCGAACGTGGTGGTGGTCAATCCGGCGCGAATGAATGTCAAGACTTGGGCTGAGTTTCACCAGGCGATTCAGAAGAATCCGGGCAAGTACAACTATGGTTCGGCCGGCAATGGCACGACCCATCATCTGACGGTCGAGTTATACAAAACACTGACGCGTGGGTTTGCGACCCATATTCCGTATCGCGGTGCCGGACCGGCGATGCAGGATTTGCTGGCCGGGCAGGTCGACTTCATGTTCGACGGTCTGGGCACCGCCTTGCCGCAGATTCGCGCCGGTAAATTGCGGGCCTTGGCGGTCACCAGCGCCAAGCGCTCGCCGGCGTTGCCCGACGTGCCCACGCTGGGCGAAGTCGGCATCAAGGGTTACGACGCGCGCACCTGGTACGCCTTGTGGGCACCGCCGGGCACACCGGTCGAGATCATCAACCAATTGCAACAATCGACGCGGGCTGCGCTCGAAGGCAGTGAGTTGAGCAAGGTCTGGGAATCTTATGGCGCTGAAGCGGGTGGGCAAAGCCCAGCCGAGATGAAGCAGTTCGTCAGCTCGGAGATTTTGAAATGGGCAAAGGTGGTCAAGGACTCGGGTGCCAAGCTGGATTAACGACCGTTAAACCCTGTCGCGGCGTGCCACAACATGTACGCACCGAGCGTGAGCAACATCAGCGCGAAGATTTTCTTTAGTTTTGCAGTGTTGGTGCGGTGTGCGACGCGCGCACCGATCGGTGCCGTCAGCACACTGGCCGTCGAAATCAGCAACAGGGCCGGCAGGTAGAGATAACCTACCGTGCCGGCCGCCAGGTTGAGATTTCTACCGGCCCAAAGGTAGCCGATTGCACCGCCCAGCGCGATCGGTATGCCGCAGGCGGCACTGCTCGCCACTGCACTTTGCAGGCGCACGCCGCGGTTGCTCAAGAAGGGTACCGTCAAGAAGCCACCGCCGGCACCCAGCATCGACGAAATCATGCCGATCAGTGCGCCAACGCCGAATATGGTCGCGCGCGGCGGCATTGTTTTCGCAAGCGCAGCGCTGTCCAGGGGCTTATTGGTTTTTAGCATGCTCAACGATGTGTACAACAGGAACAATCCGAAAAACAGCTCAAGCCAGCGAGCCGGTGCGAAGCCCACCAACTGTGCGCCGAGTAGTGCGCCGAGCACGATGCCCGGGCTGAGTGAGGCGACCAGATCCCAGCGCACCGCGCCCGCCTGATGGTGCGCCCGGACACTGGACAGGGAGGTAAAAAGGATCGTGGTCAGCGAGGTTGCCACCGCGACCTTGACCAGATAATCCGGTGAAATTCCCTTGTTGGCGAGCATCTGCATCATGAACGGCACCATCAGCATGCCGCCACCAATGCCCAGCAGCCCGGCCAAAAACCCGAGCACGGCACCGAGCAGCAAACAATAGAAGACGAGTTGCAGATCCAATCAGGCGAGGCCGAGTTTTTGGGCAAGACCAATGCGTTGCAACTTGCCGGTCGCGCCCTTTGGAATTTCGTCGAGCAGCAGGATCTTTCTGGGCACCTTGAAGTCAATCAATCGGCTCGCTACGTAGTCGCGCAATTCACGCTCGGTTGCCGCTTGCCCTTCGCGCAACACGACGGCGGCGGCAACGTCTTCGCCAAGTTTGTCGTGTGGTACCGAGAAGGTTACGACTTGCGCAACGGCCGGATGGTCCATCAGTACTTCATCTACCTCGCGGGGTGAAATCTTCTCGCCGCCGCGATTGATGATCTCCTTGAGTCGACCGGTAATGCTCAGGTAGCCCTCGGCATCCAGCACGCCTTGATCGCCGGTTCGAAACCAGCCAGCGGTGTAGGCTTCGTTATTCGCGCTCGGATTACTTTCATAGCCGCTGGTGACGTTCGGTCCGCGAATGACAATCTCGCCGGTTGATCCGCGCGCCAGCAAATTGCCGCCCGGATCCATGATCGCGATGTCGGGCCCGGCCGCCACGCCGACCGAACCCGGTATCCGTTTCGCCGGCGGCAGTGGGTTGCTGGCCATTTGGTGGGCGGCCTCGGTCATGCCGTACGACTCGATCACCGGTGTTCTGAAAATCTGTTCCAGCTTGCGCAACACGGCCGGCGGCA
>JANORY010000442.1:0-3670 GCA_031415535.1 Burkholderiales bacterium
GCCAAGGTCGATGCGATCAACAAGAAAGCAGCCAAGCGGCTCGGCATGCTAGCGAAGGAACTCGACAAGTCCGTGCTCGAGTGTCAGCTTGCCCTGGTTGCCTTCCCGTTGGGGGCAGTACGGACGTTTCTGCCGAACAAGCCGGTTCCAGAGTCGATCGACGTGACTATCGAGAAGGCTGTCCTAGCCATTTTGGGTCGAAGTGCTTATTGAGGACTTTCCAAGTATGGCAAACGTAGCAGTATGGTTCATGTTCGCGCTGACTGCCGGCTATGGCTGGTTAAAGTAGCGATCTCGAATGACGCTTCGAACCCTTCATCGAACATCCGCCGTTGTCATTGGCGTGTTTGCGTGCCTGCATATCGCAAATCACCTTGTCGCGCTGGCGGGGGTTTCTTCGCACATCGCGTTCATGGAGGTCGTGCGCACGGTCTACCGACAACGCGCTGTCGAGATACTGCTTCTGTTCTGCGTGTCATTCCAAGTCATCAGTGGCCTATCGCTCGTCGTGCACGGATGGAAGCAGCGGCGCGGACTGGTTTCCTGGATGCAAGCGATTGCCGGTGCCTACCTTGCATTTTTCTTGTGCGTGCACGTGGGTGCCATTCTTTATGGCCGCGCAATCCTGAATCTCGACACCAATTTCTACTTTGCGGCAGCCGGTTTTTATGTTGCGCCGAATCAGTACTTTTTCGCGCCGTACTATTTCTTCGCAGTCCTCGCACTTTTTACGCATTTGGGCTGTGCAGCGTACTGTCGAGTTCGAGAACAATCCCGCATAACCCGCACCCTTTCGATCGTCTTGCCTGCCGGGGTCGGTGCAGTGGTATCGGCGCTGATCGCGCTCCACAAAGTAGTGGTATCCGGTAACCGAGGGTTCGGCGGATAAAGCGACGCCAGATCGGGCGCCTGTTCGGAAAGGACCAAGGCCTGTAGCGCGCCCGTAACCCGAAGCGGTAGCGCATCCGTGGTCGGATTGCCGGGCCACTCACCGATCAGCGCACACAGCCCGCCGCCGTCATTCAATTGTCTGAGGCAGGTCTCGAGCAAGCGAACCATGAATGGCGCGCCGAGTTCACCGACCCAGCGAATCTGGTTTCGGAATGAATCCTGAACGTTCTGTAGAGAACGGCTGGTGGTCATGACCAAGCGCCCACCCCGGGTGAGTTTTGAAACATCACGTCTTCCCTTTCGCCGAATCCGGTCACTGCCCGAGCGAGTTCATTGGGTGAGAATCGAAGCAACTCACTGCAGCGTTCGATGTACAACTCAATAAAGAAGGCACCGCGACGCAACAGGGCCACCTGCCGTCGCGCCCCTCGTATCAATGTACATCTATTTCAAAGGATGTTGATCGCCTTTGAGAATCTACCTCATCCACTGACTCACCGGTGCCGTCGTGTCGCAACGCGGCCTTGATTACCCTGACGGACATGTCGACCTGGATCAATCGGCTGCCATCTGGCACCGTCGAGGGGCCACCGATAATTTTGGTTGGCTTCCCCTCAATTTGGCCAGACGCCTGGCGCTCTCACGCTCGACAAAGGCTTTGAGGCCTTCGCGGATCAAGGCAGTACGGTTCAGGTCGCCACCAAGCGAAGTAGCCCTGGCGCGCAATTCGTCATCTATGTTGATCGTGGTGCGCATCAAGGGCTTTCTTCAGGAGGCATCAAATATGGCATCGTTTGATGCCTTTCGAAAGATCTGTCTTTGCCAGGTCTGTCTTTGCCGAGTTACCGGCTCACCGACCGTCCGCCTACAAAAGCTCAGGAAAGGTTTTCGGTTCGCTTACTGGTTCGGGTGATCCGCTCGCGGGTCTCTGTTCGGCTCGGATCAATGACGCCAAGCCGTCCATCTTGCGAGCCATCAGCGCCAGTAGATCGTCGGCGCTGACGATGCCTCAAGCGCGTCTTCGCTCTCGACCTTGAGCACTGTCCGCACAGAGGCGGTCAGTTGAAGTTTATCGCGGCGATTCAGGAGAGTGGGCCCGGGGCACTGCCTCGGGCAACCGCGTGTGGGCATCAGCGGCTTTGCTGCGAGTCAGGCCACATGTGTCGGCTTTACGATTCCAGGTTAGCCGCTCGGCAAGCCACAACCTAACGAATTCAGCCCGGTGACCCGGGTCGGGTTGACGGTGTCTTCGGCGAAAGACCCGTCCGACGTTTTTTCCCGGCACATTCCCGATAGCGCCGAAGGTCCAATCGGAGCACTTGGCCTTCCACTGACCGCAGGTCGCTCGATTGCAGTCAACCCGAGAACCACTCTCTTGGACGCGCCCTCGACCGGTCGCGGCTTCAGCCGGCTGATGGTCGCGCAGGAAACGGGGGTACCATACACGGGTCGGTCCGCGTCGCCTACTTCTGGGGCTTCGGTCGCCAGGCTGGCGCACGCGCGTTTCACATGAAGGACAACCTGCGCATGTGGGTGCTGATTCCCAAAGGTCTCGATCTGGTCGGGCGACAGCGCGAGAAGATTCGCACGCGTTCATTGGACGGACCACAATCCGACGAATGCCTGATTGCGGACCCTGAGTTGTGCGTTGAGTGATTTGACAGCGCCCGGCATGACGCGCAATGTCAGTCTCAGTCGAGATCGTCCCGTGCGAGTCGTACACCTGTCGGACATTCACCTGCATCGAAAGCTTGCTCCCGCAATCTGGGCGCGCACCCTCGAGCTGGTGGCCCATGACCACCCCGACCTGATAATCGTCAGCGGCGACTTTGTTCAGCATCCCTCTCCGCTATCGCTGGTCCTCGCGCGACGAGAAATTGTAGAGCTCGCCAAGAATCAGGGTTCCGAGTTGTTCACGATCCCCGGAAATCATGATGTCGCCTTCTGGGGTTCACTTCGCATTTGGCCATTCACCCGCCTGTACCAGAAGATTTTTAATGCACGCGCCGACCGCTACCTGAATCGATTTCCGACCTATACCGAGTTTCGACGCAAGCACTGGTTCAAGCGACTCTTGATTCGGTGTGGTGCCTACCTGTGGCTGCCGATCGCGCTACCCTTTCTGGGCGAATCGCGTCGCAGCTACGAACCCTGGAGGCTCGAGGGAGGCTCCAAGCTCGAAGGGCAGATTCATCTGGTCGGTTTGGATTCGAATAGATCCATGTGGCTTGCCGCCGGCCGAGTCGCCGATGAACAGCTCGACGGCTTGAACATTACAACGCTGAAACAGGAAGCCCCGGACAAGTTGGGTAAGGCGCTCGCGCAACGAATACTGGTTCTGCATCACCACCCCGTTCCTATCCCTTACACCGGCGAAGACGTTACGAGCTTCGAACCGTTCTTGGTTCTTCGCGAGGCTGGGACGTTGTTGAGCCAGGCAGCGCTCAATGACTTCGACCTCATCCTGCACGGCCATCGCCATGTACGAAGTTTTGCGCGGCTCTCGTATACCGTAAGGGATCGGTCCTTGCGGAGTCTGGCGGTGCTATCGGCCGCCAGCCCGACCGCTGCAGACATACCCAGTACTGCGCGTTCGTATAACGTGGTCGATCTGTATCCCAACGGTCGAATCTCGTTGCATGAACGATTCACCGGACAGGGTTCTGGCGCAGTGCAAAGTGCGGCATCGCGCGAAGAGTCGATTGAAGCAATACCGCATGCCGATCTGAAAAGACGAACCTATGATCGGGCACGCCGCATCCAACAAGTCGACTGCGAC
>JANORY010000443.1:0-6157 GCA_031415535.1 Burkholderiales bacterium
GATGCTACCTGTGTTCCGTTTGAGCCGGTTCCTTGTCACACCTTTGTGAGTGAATCGACCTTCGGTTTGCCGATCTACCGTTGGCAGAAGCCGCAACAGATATTTGATGAAATCAATCGTTGGTGGCAGGGCAATGCCAGCAACGGCCAGGCCAGTATCTTGTATGGTTATTCGTTCGGCAAAGCGCAAAGAATTCTGGCTGGAGTCGATGCTTCGATCGGGCCGATTTTTTGTCATGGTGCAATCGAATTGCTGAATCAGGCCTATCGCGATACCGGCGTGTACTTGCCGCAGACCAGCAAGCTCGGCGATATCAGCGCGCCGAATTCCGATCCGAAACCGTTCGCCCGAGCCCTGATCCTGGCGCCGCCTTCGGCCGCCGGTTCGCCCTGGATACGCCGCTTTGGCGATGCCAGCGACGCCTTTGCCTCAGGCTGGATGCAATTGCGCGGCGCACGGCGTCGTCGCGCGGTCGATCGCGGCTTTGTGTTGTCCGACCATGCCGATTGGCCCAGCCTGCAGCGCGCGATCCGTGCGACCGGGGCGCAGCGCGTCTTGCTCACCCACGGTTATGTAGCGGTGATGGTGCGCTGGTTGTCTGAGCAGGGTCTGGAGGCTCACGCGCTCGAAACCGAGTTTGGCAGTGACGACGACGAGCTCAGCAGTCCGGCGGTCAATCTGTCGTGAAACGATTCGCGGCCTTGTATGCCGAACTGGATGCCTCGACGTCGACCACCCACAAGGTCGCTGCTCTGGCTGCTTATCTGAGCTCGGTACCAGCCGATGATGCAGCCTGGGCGGTCTATTTTCTGGCCGGCGGCAAGCCCAAACAAACCGTACAGGCGCGTTACTTGCGACTGGCCGCAGGCACTGCCAGCGGTCTGCCGGATTGGCTGTTCGAGGAAAGTTACCAGGCCGTCGGCGATCTGGCCGAGACCATCGCCTATGTGTTGCCGCCACCCGTTCACGATACTGACGAATCCTTGTCGTGGTGGCTCGAGCATCGATTGCTGTCGCTGCGCAGCCTCGAACCGACGCAGATGCAGGCGCAATTGCAGGAGTGCTGGCAGGCACTGGATGTCGTCGGTCGTTTTGTCGTCAACAAGCTGATCACCGGCGGTTTTCGGGTCGGTGTGTCACGACAGTTGGTCATTCGAGCGCTGGCGCAGGCCTTTGCGCTGCCCGCCTCCGTGCTGGCGCAAAGAATCATCGGATACACCGACATCAGTGTGTCGGCGGTCGGCGCTCGTTTTGCACGGCTGGTCGATGGAAGTACCGATACCCATGAAGAAGATCTGGGCAAGCCTTATCCTTTTTTTCTGGCTCAGTCTTTAGTCGAACCGGTCGATACTCTGGTCGACTTCCTCGGCGATTGCGCGCAATGGCAAGTTGAATGGAAATGGGACGGTATTCGCGCGCAGTTGATTCGGCGCGCCGGTAAAACCTGGCTCTGGTCGCGCGGCGAAGACCTGATCAGTGATCGATTCCCGGAGATCGTCGAGGCCGCAGCCGGGCTTCCGGACGGCTGCGTGCTGGACGGCGAAATTCTCGGCTGGAATCTGCAGGCTGACGGCCCTTTGCCCTTCGCCGCTTTGCAAAAGCGCATCGGCTTGAAAAAGTTGAGCGCCAAAATACTGCAAGCGGTGCCGGCGGTGTTGCTGGCCTATGATTGTCTGGAGCATGCAGGCGAAGATGTCCGTGCTTTTGAGCAGTCAGAACGCCGAACCTTGCTGGAGTCGCTGGTGACGCCAGCCTCGTCGAATTTGCGCTGCTCGGCGCTGATTCAGGCAAGTGCTTGGCCGGAGTTCGCCGAGATCCGTGCGCAGTCGCGCAGTCGTGGTGTCGAAGGTTTTATGCTCAAACGTCGCGACGCCCGTTACGGCAGCGGCCGAACCAAAGCCAGTCGCCAGGGTGAATGGTGGAAGTGGAAAATCGACCCGATGACCATTGATGCGGTGCTGATCTACGCGCAACGAGGTCACGGCCGAAGGGCCAGTCTGTACAGTGACTATACCTTCGCGGTCTGGCAGCGCAACGAAGGCGAAGCCGCGCAACTGGTGCCGTTTGCCAAGGCCTATTCGGGACTCTCGGATGCCGAGATGCGCGAGGTGGACGCGGTCATTCGCAAGACCACGATCGAGAAGTTCGGTCCGGTCCGAAGTGTGACACCCAGTCTGGTTTTTGAGCTTGGTTTTGAGGGTATCAGTGCATCTCCTCGACACAAGTCGGGCGTTGCGGTTCGATTTCCGCGCATGTTGCGGCTGCGCCGGGACAAGTCGATCGAGGAGGCTAATACCTTGCAGGAATTGAAGGCACTGATCGGCGAATATGAGCCGCGAGCTTGAAGGCGGCGTCTGTCCTGGGCATAGCCGAAATAGGTCCAGGCTGAAAGGTGTCCAGGCCGAAATATGCGAACATGCAGTCTGCAAAATCTGGAGGGAACAGAGACCATGAAGTTCTACGATTCGGTAGGGCCCAATCCGCGGGTGGTACGTGTTTTTGCGGCTGAGCGCGGTGTCACGCTTGAGAAGATCGCGGTCGATCTGCGCGGTGGCGAAAATCGTCAGCCGGCCTATCTGGCCAAAAATCCGGGTGGGCAGTTGCCGGCCCTTGAGTTAGACGACGGTTTTGTGCTGGCCGAGATAACCGCTATCTGCGAGTATCTCGATGAAATCGCCGGTGCGGGTCCTTCGCTGATCGGCTCAAACGCGCTCGAGCGCGCCGAAACCCGCATGTGGGTTCGCCGGATCGATCTTTACATTCTTGAGCCGATCGGTGCCGGCTTTCGGTATGCGGAGGGTTTGAAAATGTTCCAGTCCCGGATGCGTTGTATACCGCAAGCCGCTGACGACCTGAAATTGTTGGCGCAGGAAAAACTAAGCTGGTTGAACGGCCTGATGGCAGGCAAGGAATTCGTCTGTGGCAAGCGGCTGAGCTTGGCCGACATCTTGCTCTTTGTATTTCTGGACTTCGCCAAGAACGTCGGTCAACCCTTGAATCCGGCCAACACGAATATCATTGCTCATTACGAACGCATGAAGGCCCGGCCGAGTTCAGCGGCATGACTTGATCAGTGTTTCCTTGAATGTTTCCACGGCGCGGTTCACGACTTGTCGCGCCGACTAAACCTGGCGTCTGTTCACTCTAAAGGCCGCGTCAAATAGACCGCCTCGCGCCCGACAATTGGGTGCCGGGTCGGCATCAGAATCGTACAGTTCTCGCAGGGTGCCCTGATCTCATCGTCAGCATCAGTGGCAATCAGCGCATCTTTCGGGAACGACTCGAAGCCCTGATAGGCCCCGGTAAATCGGAACTGCGCGGTCTTTACCATCAGCGTTGCCAATAGCTCGAAGCGCCGCTGGATCACTGCCGGCACTTGACTGGCGTCGGCCTCGGCGTCCGCCTCGCCTGCGACCAGGCCGAAATGCGCCAGAAATGCGCGGGCAACGCCGATCGCAAGCGTGCTGCTGCGACGCAGGAAATGCTGGCCGCATTCTGCCACCAGCGCACAGCCGTTGCCGAGCGGATCTGCAAAATGGTCGAACTGAATGATCGGCACGCCCGAGCCCAGGCCCTGTGGCATTGACATATGCACGCTGGGTCGACCGATCGCACAAGCCAGCGCCACGTTACGCTCGAAGCTCTGATAAACCCAGAACGGTTCGACATCTTGCGCGGTTGAATGCAAATCCAGCAAGTGATCGGCTTGTGCGAAGATTGGTCGCAATTCGCGGGCGCGAACCAGCTCCGGACTGGTCTGCGGTCCGTCGAGCAGATCTTCGGACCAGATACGATTGAAGTTGTGAACCAGTTGTCGACTCTCGAAGGGGCGCTCGGCATCGAAACTTTCATACGCCGCCACGTTCGAGAAACTCAAGGTCAGACTGCCGATCAACGGCCGCACACCGGTGTCAAACAAATGGGTGAGCGCACTCATGCCGCAAAATTCATTGCCGTGCGTCAGCGCATTGATCAGGACGTTCGGGCCGGGCCGACCTGACTCGAAGCGATGAACATAGTCGATACCGGTATTGCCTTTGCGATAGGGCTGCAGATCCTTCGGCAGTACCTCGAGTGGCGTTGAAGGCTGCGCGCTGGGTTGATTCATTGCTGCCCTACATTGCCGGCCTGGATCACCTCGCGCCAGCGACGACGGTCGGCCTCGAGGCGACGCGTGAATGATTCGGGACCTTCATAAAGTGGTGAGAAGCCGCTATCTTGCAGGCGGCGCAAAAACACCGGATCTTGCATGATCTGCCGGATCGCTTCATCCCAACGCTTGATCGCTTCGGCGGGCATTGCCTTTGGGCCGCACAAACCGAACCAGCCGGTGACTTCGAATCCGGGGAGCGTGTCGGCGATACGCGGCAAATCGGGGAACAGCGGGAACTTCGATGGGTCACCCTGCGCGAGTAATCGCAATTGTCCGGCCTGAACTTGACGGGTGACGTCGCCGAGATTGGTGATCATGAAATCAATGCGCCCGCCGATGACATCGAGCAAGGCCGGCGCTGCGCCCTTGTAGGGAATATGCAGCAGTTCTATTTTCGCCAGACGCTTGAGCATTTCCCCGGACAGATGCTGTGCCGAGCCTGGTCCCGGACTGGCGAAGGTCAACTGACCCGGCTTCGCCCGCGCAGCGGCAATGATGTCAGACAGGTTTTGATAGGCACTCGATGCCGGTACCACCAGGCCGTAGGACGAGAGTGTCAGATTCGATATCGGGATCAACTCGACACCGGGGTCAGACGGAATTTTTGCGCCGATCAATTAGGGCGGTCCGGGAACACCGCGAAGGCGCAAAGGCCCCACAGACCAAGGCTCGCGCTGGTGACGAGCTTTGCCGCGAAATAGGTGATGCGTCTGGACATGAACTTTGTTCGAACTTCGGGGAGGGGCATGGCGGGTACTTTCAAAACAGACCGATAATCAATATAGCCCGTTTTCGCCGATCCATATTTTCCTGTCAGTCTTTTTGAGCTTCGTGTTCGCCCCTATCGGCCAGTTCCCGGGTCCGTTCTCGTTTGCTTGATGCGCCAGTGGCGAACTGGCCGCTGCGTTCAGTCCGCGGCGTACCGGCCGCCCTCTGGATCCTGGAAGCGGTCTTCGGTTACAGTAGTCGATATGTACGAACCCAGTCATCAGCCGATCAGCGATCTTGCGTATTTCCGCACGCTGGTTGCCGATCCGCTGCGCATTCCTTTGTTTGAGGCGGCGGCTTCACTGGCGCAGGACGAGTACCCTGGCCTGGACCTGCAAAAGGTGCTGTTTCGCATCGACGAGTTCGGCAAGGTTTTGGCCGAGCGCTGCCGTAATGCCTCGACCGAGCAAAAGCGTCTGCAAGTCATGTCGGCTTACTTCTACAAGGAGTTGGGCTTTGCCGGCAATGTCAACGACTACTACGATCCGGACAACAGTTTCATTCACAAGGTCCTGGAAAGTCGGCGCGGGATTCCGATCAGTCTGGCGGTCGTCTTCATCGAGCTGGCCGGCATCGTCGGTCTGAACGCCGAAGGCATCTCGTTTCCAGGCCACTTCCTGATCAGAATCAATCTGCACGAGGGTCCGGGCGTGCTCGATCCTTTTACCGGTTACCGTTTGTCCAAGGAAGATATCAGCGAACGTCTGGGAGCATTTCGGCAACATTTAGGTCTGGCCGACGACCAGGAGATGCCGATCGGGCTATTCCTCAAAGCGGCTAAATCGCGCGAAATTTTGTTACGAATGTTAGGCAACTTGCGCGAAATTTACGGCCAGCAGCGGCACAGCGAAAAGCTCAGGCGGGTCATCGAGCGGATCGCAATCCTTGACCCCGATCCGCCCCGAAGGCCTGCTACTGGGTGATCAGCTCACTTGATCGTGCCGGATTGTTTCAGTGACTCGATCGCCGCATCATCGAGTCCAAACTCACGCAAGACCTCGAGCGTATGTTGACCGAGCATCGGTGGTGGCCGGCGATAACTGACCGGCGACTTCGAGAACCGCATCGGGTTCGCAATACCGGGCGCTTCGACACCGAGTGCATGGGGAATGCCGATGCGGGTTTTCTGATGTTTCGCCACCGGATGCGCAATCGCTTGCGAATAGTCATTGATCGGACCGGCCGGTACTCCGGCCGCCGTAAACACTTCTTCCCATTCGGCGCGCGTGCGGTGGC